>JAFAEZ010000165.1 GCA_023423775.1 Pseudomonadota bacterium | reverse complement strand
CTGCTCGATGCCATCGATTGCACGGTGACCTCGGCCGGCTCGCGCCTGCTGGCGCAGCGGTTGGCGGCGCCGCTGACGGATGCGCCGGCGATCGCACGGCGGCTCGATGCCGTCGGCGCCTTCGTTGCCGATTCCGCCGCGCGCGAGGACATCCGCAGCATCCTGCGCGGCGCGCCCGACATGTCGCGCGCTTTGGCCCGGCTCTCGGTCGGCCGCGGCGGACCGCGCGACCTCGCAGGTTTGCGCGATGGCATCATCGCGGCCGACCAGGCGCTGGCGCGGCTTGGCGAGCTGGACCAGCCGCCGCAGGAGATCGCCGCGGTGATGGCGGCCTTGCAGCGTCCGTCGCGCGACCTCGCGGCCGAATTCGCCAGTGCGCTCGACGAGCAACTGCCGCTGATCAAGCGCGACGGCGGGTTCGTTCGACAGGGCTACGAGCCAGCGCTGGACGAAGCGCGCAATCTGCGCGACGCCTCACGCCTGGTCGTGGCCTCGATGCAGGCGCGCTATGCCGACCAGACGGGGGTGAAGGGCCTCAAGATCCGGCACAACAACGTGCTCGGCTATTTCGTCGAGGTCACGGCCCAGCACGGCGACAAGCTGATGTCGCCGCCGCTGAATGCGACCTTCATTCATCGCCAGACGCTGGCCGGTCAGGTGCGCTTCACGACGTCGGAGCTCGGCGAGATCGAAGCCAAGATCGCCAATGCCGGTGACCGCGCGCTCGGCCTCGAGCTCGAGATATTTGAACGTCTCTCTGCCAAGGCGATGGCCATCAGCGACGATCTGCGCGCCGCCGCTCACGCTTTCGCGCTGCTCGACGTCGCGACCTCACTCGCAAAACTCGCGGTCGACGACAATTATGTGCGGCCTGAGGTGGATGGGTCACTCGGCTTTGCGATCGAGGCCGGGCGCCATCCCGTGGTCGAGCAGGCCCTGAAGCGCAATGGCGAGCCGTTCATCGCCAATGCCTGCGACCTCTCGCCTGCGCCCGCACAAAAGTCCGGCCAGCTCTGGCTGCTGACCGGTCCGAACATGGCCGGTAAGTCGACCTTCCTGCGCCAGAACGCGCTCATTGCATTGCTGGCTCAAATTGGCAGCTTCGTGCCGGCGAGCCGCGCACGAATCGGGATCGTCGACCGGCTATTCTCGCGCGTCGGCGCCGCCGACGATCTCGCCCGCGGCCGTTCCACCTTCATGGTCGAGATGGTCGAGACTGCCGCGATCCTGAATCAGGCCGGCGAGCGCGCGCTCGTGATCCTGGACGAGATCGGCCGCGGCACGGCGACCTTCGACGGCCTCTCGATCGCCTGGGCCGCGATCGAGCATCTGCACGAGAGCAACCGCTGCCGCACGCTGTTCGCGACGCATTACCACGAGCTGACCGCGCTCTCGGCCAAACTGCCCCGGATGTTCAACGCCACCGTGCGCGTGAAGGAATGGCAGGGCAATGTCGTGTTCCTGCACGAGGTGCTGCCGGGTTCGGCCGATCGCTCCTACGGCATCCAGGTGGCGAAGCTCGCCGGCCTGCCACCGGCCGTGATCACGCGCGCCAAATCGGTGCTCTCCAAACTGGAAGCGCAGGACCGCGGCCAGACCGCGCGGGCGCTTGTGGACGACCTGCCGCTGTTCGCGGTCCCCTCGCGAGCGTCGGCCGAAGCCGCGCCGCCGAGCGAAGCCGAGCTGCTGATGGACGCGGTGAAGGCGCTGCACCCGGACGAGATGTCGCCGCGCGAGGCGCTGGACGCGCTCTATGCGCTGAAGGCCAAGCTGCCGAAGTAGTGCCAGCGCGGATCAAGGAACGAGGCGAGAGCCGCGATGCCGGGCTGTGTGCTGACGACGGAATTGCGGCGGCGGGGCCGTGTTCGCCGGCGTATCGGCCCTCAGCGGCCCGCTTTCGCAAACGGCTCGATCAGCTTCATCGTAGCGGCGAAGCGGATGCTACGCTTGCCGGCGAGCGCAGTCGCTTCCATTTCGGCGCCCTTGTCATCGCAATGGCCCGAGAAGCCGATGCCGACCTCGTAACCACCGAACAAGGGATGCTCGTTCTTCGCCGGCGTGTGCTCCTGATTGACGAACTCGCCCTTCCAGCGGCCGTTCGCCGACGAGTAGGCGCCGAGATAATAGAAGAAGGCGTCGCCGCCGAGGATGCGGCCGTCGCGCAGCAGCATCACGCCGGTATGGCCGCCGGCAATTCCATCCAGCATCCGGATATCGATTGAATAAAGTCCGCTGACAATGCCGCCCTCGCCGACCGCCCCGGGCGGGGGAACGTCATCGTCGCCGAGCGGCGTCATCACGGCGCGAAACACCGAGGCGTCCTCGACCACTTCTCCCTCGAAGCGGTAGAGCTTGCCCTGCTGCCGACCGCGAATGCTGATTGTGACGGCGTCGGAGCTGACCAGCGACCTGTGCTGCAGCGACCGGCTGTGACGCTTCGTCCGGAGCCTGGCGACGATTTCGCCGTCCACGGTTTCGTAGGTGCCGAAGTGGGCGAAGGCCGTGTTGCCGCCGAGCATCTTCCCGGCATGGGCGTACAGCACGCTGCGGCCGGAGCCGTCGTTGATATCGTACTCGACCTTGTACAATCCCTCCACCGCACGCCCCGATCTTGCTCTGCAGCCAGCTTAGCGGGTCTGCCCGCTCCGGTAACCATCTATCCTGACGCAGCGCTGGGATCCCAGGCGCTTGCCTTACGAAGCGCGGCGGGGCGCATGCACCGCCCTCTTCCGCCGTCCCATCCACCACAGCGTCAGGTTCCAGCCGATGCAGGTGGCGAGCCCCATGCCGAGGCCGATCGCGGAGCTGAAATTGGCGGCGCCGAGATGCAGAACGGCAATCGCCATACCGAAGCCGAGCAGGCCCCAGGCGGAGTTGGCGAGCACGGCTGCCGTTGGCGGGCCGCCGATGCGCGGGTGCAGGATCACCATCATGCTGGTGAACACGATCGGGTAGAGCGCGATCACGCCGGAGACACGTGGACCGACCCAGCCCGAGGTCGAGACCACGATCGCAACCAGCGTTGCCACCAGCGCCGCGCGGAACGGAATGTCATACCAGCGGCGCGTCACCAGCGGCATTTTCACATGACGGTACTTTGCGAGCAGCGGAATGCAGATGCCGAAGGCGACGACGTTGACGGCCAGCCCGGCGGCAAGCGTCCACTCGAACAGGCGGATGATCGAGGCCAGCACAATCCAGACCCCGACCGCGCTGGCGACACTCACGGCAAAGCTCTGCCGCTGCGCCAGCACGACATAGATGAGGCCCATGAAGATCGTCGCGGCGTTGATCGGAAGGCTCGACAGCGCGCCCTGTGCGATGAAGTCGGCGTCATGGTCGATCGCGAGGAAGAGGTAGGAAGGACCGGCGGACACCGGCAGGGTCGCAACCAGCGCACCAATCACCGGCCCCGAACGTTCGGTGATGACGGAGGCCGACACGACGAACGCCGCCGCGATCGCCATGCGCAAGAGGAGGAAGAGGACGAAGTGGAGGTCGAGGGACATTTTTGTTTTGTCGTTCCGGACAAGCGAACGAGCTGAACGCTGGCCCGGATTGAAGGCGAAGTCTTCGGTCCGTCATTCCGGGGCACGCGGCGCCCGAGCCCGTAATCAATAGCCACAGGCCGCCGTGGTTTAAGAGCTGGAGCGCGGACCGTCCGAAATCACGACGGCCTGGGGTTATGGG
>JAFAEZ010000160.1 GCA_023423775.1 Pseudomonadota bacterium | reverse complement strand
TCGCAAAGCGGCGCGAAGGCGGCGGCCATCCTCGCCTGGTTCGAGAAATATCGCGACGGCATGCCGCCAGCGCGAGCCGCTGCCCAATAGGGCTTCGGCTCGGCCCGGTTCAGGCGGCGCGGCGGCTGGCCGTCGCGCTGAGCCAGGACCGGGCCTGGCGCTGCGCCTCGGCAATCTCCCGGGCGGTCATCTCGTCGGCTACTTCGGCGCGCGCTTCCTGGGCCAGGCGGCTGCCGTTGAGCGCCGCCAGGTTGAACCATTTATGCGCTTCGATAAGGTCGATATCGGTGCCGCCGCTTCCGGTCGAATAAGCGACCCCCAGTTCGTAAAGCGCGTTGGCATCGCCCCGCGCCGCATCAGTGAGCCGGCTCTCCATTAGGAAGACGGCGCCTTTCAGGCTTGTTCCCACAATACATGCCCCTTTGTCTGGTCTGACAAAGGGATGATCCGCCTCATGGTGGAAAGAAATGGTTAACGGCGAAAGCGGCCCTACCGGAAGCCTATAATGCGAGGTTGTCGATCAGCCGTGTGCGGCCCATTTTCGCCGCTGCCAGCAGGCGCGCGGGACGGTCGAACATGGTGAGCGGCGCCAAGGTCTCGGCATCGCACAAGGCGACATAGTCGATCGGGCCGAAGCCGGCCTCGGCAAGGTGCCGCTCAGCTTCGTTCAGCGCCTCGCCTACCGCGCGGCCCTCGCGGATCGCCTGTGCGGTTTCGCCCAGGATCCGCGGCAGAGCCCGCGCCTGCACCCTCTCCGCCTCGGAAAGGTAGACGTTGCGCGACGAGAGGGCGAGACCGTCCGCGTCGCGCTGGGTCGGCACGCCCACGACGTCCAGCGGCAGCATCAGATCCTTGGCCATGCGCCGGACGACTGCGAGTTGCTGGTAATCCTTCTCGCCGAACAGGGCGACGTCGGGGCGAACCTGGTTGAACAAAGTGTAGACCACGGTCGCGACCCCGTCGAAATGGCCGGGACGCGCGGCGCCATCCAGGCCTTCGGTCACTCCGCCGACGCGAATGCGGGTGGCGTGGCCGGACGGGTACATGGTGGCGACGTCCGGCGCCCACAGGATCGCGCAGCCTTCCGCCTCCAGCATGGCCGCATCCTCGGCCTCGCGGCGCGGGTAGGTGGACAGATCCTCGTTCGGGCCGAACTGGGTCGGATTGACGAAGATCGAGACCACGACATGCTCCGCCAGCTTCTTCGCCTGCCGGACCAGCGCGATATGGCCGGCATGGAGGGCGCCCATGGTCGGCACGAACGCGATGCGGCCGCCGGCGGCGCGGAGGCCGTTAACCTCCTTTTGCAGGGCGTTGATCTCACGGATGATTTGCACGGCCGAATGGCCTCCGATACAGGCAAAGGGAAGGATATGGGGCGTCTTTGCGAGGGCGCCGGGGCAAGATCAAGAGGGGCAGGCTGAGTATCATGGCAGGCGCAGCGCCGCATTTCATCGTTTTCGCCAATGAGAAGGGCGGCACCGGAAAATCGACCACCGCGGTCCATACCGCCGTCGCGCTCGCCGCCGCCGGCCGGCGCGTGGCCGCGATCGACCTCGACACGCGCCAGCGCACGCTGGGCCGCTATCTCGACAACCGTATGGCCACCGTCCGCCGGATGGGCATCGATCTGCCGATGCCGGCCTACGAGACGTTCGACCCGGCCAAGGACGACAATCTCGATGCCCAGCTCGACCGGCTCGGCGCCGATGCCGAGATCGTCGTCGTCGACACGCCCGGCCGCGACGATCCTTATGCGCGGCAGGCGATGCTGCGCGCCGATACTCTGGTCACGCCGATCAACGACAGTTTCGTCGATCTCGACCTGATCGGCGAGGTCGATCCGGAAAGCTACAAGATCCGCCGGCCGAGCTTCTATGCCGAACTGGTCTGGAACAGCCGCACCCAGCGCGCCAAGACCACCGGCAACAGCGTCGACTGGGTGCTTCTGCGCAACCGTCTCCAGCATATCGAGGCCAAGAACATGCGTCGCGTCGGCGCCGCGCTCGACGAACTGTCGCGCCGGGTCGGCTTCCGGATCATCCCCGGCCTCGGCGAGCGCGTCATCTATCGCGAACTTTTCCCCAAGGGCCTCACCCTGCTCGATCTCGCGCAGATCGGCGAGGTGGGGATCGCGCATATCGCCGCTCGGCAGGAACTGCGCGAAATGATCGCCGGGTTCGGCCTGCCGGACCAGGGCGTCGCCGCGGCGCCGCCGCGTGCCGCCGCCGCCGGCTGATGCCTGTCCTCGTCCTGCTGGCGGTCGCCGGGCTCGGCTGGGCGTGGTGGACCGGCCGGCTCAAGGGCTACACCTATGAGGATGGCGTCGCCGCCGCGCTCTTCCTGCTCGGCCTGCGCCTCCTGACCACGGGCCGCCCGCTGCCGGGCGCGGTATTGATGGCCGGCGCGATCCTGTGGGCCGCCTACCGCCGCAAGAAGCTGTCGGCGTCGAACATGAGCGTTGGCGAGGCCCGCGCACTGCTCGGCGTGAACGAGAATGCCAGCCTCGCCGAGATACGCGACGCCCACCGCCGCCTCATCACCAAGGTCCATCCCGACGCGGGCGGATCGGAGGAACTGGCCAACCGGGTCAATGTTGCGCGCGATACGCTGATCGCCGAAATGAACCGCAACACGCCTCGCGCGTCTTGAAGCCATAACCACCAAGCGGAGCCCAGCATGAGCCATCGTTTCCATCCGACCTCCCTGCGCGAATATGACATACGCGGAATCGTCGGAGAAACGCTGGGCCAGGACGATGCCTATGCGCTCGGCCGCAGTTTCGCGACACAGCTACGCCATGCCGGCGGCACGCGCGTAGCGGTGGGTCGCGACGGCCGCGCCAGCTCGCTCGCCCTCGAGGCCGCGCTCATTCGTGGCCTCACCGAGAGCGGCGTCGGCGTCGTGCGGGTCGGCCTCGGCCCCACGCCTATGCTTTATTATGCCGCTGCGACGCTCGAAGTGGACGGCGGCATCATGATCACCGGCAGCCATAATCCGGCCAATTACAATGGCTTCAAGATGGTCTTTCAGGACCGTCCATTCTTTGGCGAGGACATCCAAGGGCTTGGGGCCCGGGCGGCCGAGGGCGACTGGCTGGACGCGGACGAGCTCGAAGCCGACGTCACCGACTATGACATCCTCGACGCCTATGTCGCGCGGCTGCTCCAGAATTTCGACGGCGGCGCCTTCCGCATCGGCTGGGACGCCGGCAACGGCGCGGCCGGCCCGGCGGTCGAGAAGCTCACCGCGCTCCTCCCCGGCGAGCATCATCTGCTCTACACCGACGTCGACAGCGCGTTCCCCAACCACCATCCCGATCCAACCGAGGAGAAGAATCTCGAGGATCTGAAGCGGCTGGTGCGCGACAAGAACCTCGATTTCGGAATCGCCTTCGACGGCGACGGCGATCGCATCGGCGCGGTCGACGGCCAAGGCCGCGTCGTCTGGGGGGATCAATTGCTGTCGATCCTGGCCGAGCCGGTGCTCGCCGAAATCCCCGGCGCGACCATCATCGCCGACGTCAAGGCGTCGCAAGCACTTTACGACCGTGTCTCAGAACTGGGCGGCAAGCCCTTGATGTGGAAGACCGGGCACAGCCTGATCAAATCCAAGATGAAGGAGACCGACGCGCCGCTCGCCGGCGAGATGAGCGGCCATATCTTCTTCGCCCACGATTATTACGGCTATGACGACGCGCTTTACGCCGCGGTGCGGCTGATCCGCGCGGTGACGCACCTCGGCGGCTCGCTGACGGCGCTGCGCTCGGCGATGCCGGCGATGGTCAATACGCCCGAGATGCGTTTCCAGGTCGACGAAAGCCGCAAATTCCCGGTCGTCGAGGAAGTGCTCGCGCGGCTGGAAGCCGATGGTGCCGAAGTCGACCGGACCGACGGCGCCCGGGTCAATACTGCAGACGGCTGGTGGCTGTTGCGCGCATCCAACACGCAGGACGTGCTGGTCGCCCGCGCCGAAGCGATGAGCCAGGATGGGCTCGACCGGTTGGTCGCCCAGATCGATCGGCAATTGGAGCTGTCAGGCCTGGAGCGCGGCCCGCAGGCCGGCCACTAGGCCGCCGCGGCGCGCGCCGCGCGTTCCTGCAAGAAGGCGGTGACGGAATCGGCGGGCATCGGCCGGGCGATGTGATAGCCCTGGGCGGTGTCGCAGCCCATCTCACCCAGCATCGCGAGGCAGGCCTCGTCCTCGATGCCCTCGGCGACCACCTTCATGCCGAGTTCGTGGGCCAGGGCGACTGTAGAGCGGACCATGATCGCGTTGCGGCTGTCTGTAACGATCGTCTGGACGAAGCTCTTGTCGATCTTGAGCTCGGTCGCCGGCAGCTTCTGCAGATAGCCCAGCGACGACTGGCCAGTGCCATAATCGTCGATCGAGATATGGACGCCGTGCGAGCGCCAGCTTTCGAGGGCAGCGATCGCGCGTTCGGGCGTGACCATCGCCGCGGATTCGGTGACCTCGATCGTCACCCGCTCGGTCGCGACCGGCTGGCCCTGCAGGATCTGGCCGACCATTTCGATGAATTCGTGGTCGGCGAGCAACGTGGCCGAGACGTTGACCGCGACGCCGATCGGGAAGCCGCTCCGCTCCCAGTGCAGCGCATCTTCCAGCGCCTGCTCGAGCACGTGCGCGGTGAGATCGCGGGCGCGGCCCGCCTCCTCGACCACGGGAATGAAATTGTCCGGCGCGATCGGCCCACGCTGCGGATGCGCCCAACGCACCAGCGCCTCGACCCCGATAATCTCCCCCGAGCGGATATCGAGCTTGGGCTGATAGGCGTTCCACAGCTGGCCCGAGGCCATTGCGGCGTCCATCTCGCCCAGCAACGAGAGATGCCAGCCAATCTCGTCGCTGCCCGAGTCGATGAACCGCTCCCAACGGGCACCGCGCTGAGCGGCATGGAGCGCCGAGAGCGAGGCATTGGCGACCAGTTGCCGGGCATCAACCTCATCGCCGGTGGCGAGGCCGAAGGTGAGCGACACATCCACCAGCCGTCCGCACTCGACCGGTGAGCGCATCAGCGCCGCGAGCGCGTCCAGGCGGTCCTCGAGGCTGTCCTCGTCGCCCGGCAATTCGATCCAGGCGAGGTTGGAGGCGTCGGTACGATAGATTTCGCGGCCGCGATGCGAGAAGCGAAGCCGATCGGCGACGCGCTGGACGAGCAAGGCCGTGCCGGCCGGGCCAAGGCCGGAGGCGATGGCGGCGAAGCGGTCGATCCGCGCGACCACGATATTGGTCGAGCGGCGCTTTCCGGCAGCGATTTCCAAAGCGGCGAGATTGGGCAGCCCGGTCGCACCGTCGCTCAACGCCTTCTCGAGATAGCCCTCGGCGGCATAAGCGGCGGCGCTGAGCGCGATCGCCAAGGCCAGCGCCAGCAAGGCAGGCGCGATCGGCATCGACAGCGCGAACCACGCCTCGGTGACCAACGGCAAGGCGAGCAATGCGGTTGCAGTCGCCGTGAACAGGATCACCCGGGCGGGACGCGCGCGAAGCCGCACGATCGCGGCCACCATAGCCAGCATGAACAGGAGGGGCCCGACACCGCTCCATTCGCGCGGCACCGGGCCAGCCAACAGCGTCTCCGTGGCCAGCACCTGGATGACGGCGCCCGGGATGACGCCGTGACGCGGCACCGCATAGCGATCGCCCATCTCGACCGCCGTGGCGCCGATAACGAAGCGCTTTCCGGCAATCTCCGTGGCCGGAACCTTGCCCGCGAGCAGATCGACCGCGCTGTGGCGCGGGATCGTGTCGGGATCGATCGAATAATCGACGCGGAACTGCTGGCCGGTCGCGGCGCTGCGCTCGGCCACCATCGCGGCCAGAGACGGGCGCGGCACGCCCACCGTCTCGACGCCGAGCGGCACTTGGCGGACATAGCCGTCGCGATCCGGAACGACCGTCACCGCCGCGAGAAACGCCTTGTCCGCGAACGGTGCGGCCGGAACGCTGTCGATATAGTCCGCGCTGCCCGCGCCGGCATACTGGCGCATCGTGGGCAGGATGACGGAATTGCCGGCCCGGTCCAGCGCGGCGGCGAGCTTAGCGTCCTCGACGGGGGTAGACGTGGCCGAAACATCCACGTCGAAGGCGATCGAACGGGCGCCCGCCTGATGCAGGCGATCCACCAAGGCGGCGTGGATCCCGCGCGGCCAGGGCCAGGTGTTGAGCGTCGCGAGGCTGCGGGCGTCGATCTCGACGAGATGCACCTCGCCGCTCGCCGCGTGGGAACGAAGGCCATCGCGCAGGTCGCGCAGATGGTGGTCGAGCCCTGCCCCCTGCCCGGTTGCGAGCAAGGCGATGCCGAGCGCCGCCGCCGCGCCGATGATGACCTTGCGGCGCCATCGCACGAAGGCGGGGCTGATCTGGGCGAGGTTCAACGACATTTCGCGTCCTGTCTGCCGTCTCCCAGCCGGAAGGCGGCAAAGTTCTGGCCGATCACAACGCGCCGGGGCGCAGCTTGGCTGGTCCGGTGCCGCTCGTATCCCCGATCAGGCTGCCGGCCGTATCGGCGCCGTCGACGCCATGAACCGGTTGGGTCGTCGCCGCCAACCCGCGATCCTCGCCGGAACCGTGCTTGTCGGCCTTGTCGTCGCCGCTGCCTTTCCCGGAATTGTCGCCGTCCTTGCCGGGCTTACCGGCGTCGTCGTCCTTGCCGGGCTTGCCGGCGTCGTCGTCCTTGCCAGGCTTGCCGGCGTCATCGTCCTTGCCAGGCTTGCCGGCGTCGTCGTCCTTGCCGGGCTTGCCGGCGTCATCGTCCTTGCCAGGCTTGCCGGCGTCATCGTC
>JAFAEZ010000105.1 GCA_023423775.1 Pseudomonadota bacterium | reverse complement strand
GACCACGACCGTGTAGGAGGAGACCGGCTTGCCGTCCTCGACCAAAGCCAGCGTGTAGCTCGGCACGTTGACGTAGATATGGTCGTCGCCCAGTCGGCGCGGCATCCAGCGCCAGCGCTCGAGATTGGCGCGCAGCCGGTCGCGCATCGCGGGATCGCTCTCGCCGGCATAAGCGGCGCGCAAAGCGGCGTAGCGGGGATCGGTCGGGAGCAGGCTGCGCAGCCACGGCCGAACCCGGCCCTCGCGCAGCGCCGCGTGGAGGCCCGCGGCGAGGCTGCCGCCATCGTCGCCACGCTCGATATACCAACCGAACCGGCTGCGGTCGGCCACCCGTCCCTGCGAATAGTCGCGGGCCAGCGCCAAGGCCGCGTCGGTAGCGATGCGATCGGTCTCCACGCTCTCGCCGCGCGCGGAGGCGTCGGCGAGAGCGGGTAGGTCGTAGGAGGCGCTGTCCAGTCCTTCGCCGACCGCGGCACGGATCTCGGCTTCAAGGGCGCGCACCGCATCGGCCGACCACAGCTGGGCGGGTTTTGCCGCCACCGGCGTCGTGTCGGGCGCGGGGGTGGGCACGGGGTCTGCGGCGGCGCTCGTGCCCAGCACGCCCACCGAGAGCAGGACCAGAGTGGTCTTCGCGCCGGGCACGGCCCGGCCGGCGCTGAATCGCATTTTCATCTCCATCGAACCGAGCCGCGGCGCCCCACGCGGCGATGGAGCCTCTCTGGGCCCGAGGCCTACCCGGCGCAGCCGCGATGCGATGGAAACCGGGCGGCAGGCGACCGGAAGTCCCGTCGCGCGAGCCGCGGCGTTCGTCTCGGCCGCGCATTTTCGTCGACGGAAGTAAATCGTTAGATATAATTTCTTTCGAGGCGTCCAAATGAGACACATCCAAGAGGTCACGGGCAAAACTATAGTAAAAGCAATATTTACACGGACCACCAAACGTATAGCTTCAAAGTCGGAGCGGGTGGGGCGACTCGGTCAATTCCTCCGTTAGCGTCAGGATCGCGCCTCGTGCTCGGGCACGACACGGCATTCGCCGGTCGAGACAGGGGAGCATTGCGATGAAATCAGCGGGATTGGTGATTCTGCGGCGGTCGCTGCTGGCGGCGGCCTCGACGGCTTCGATGATGGCGGGAGGCGCGGCCTTCGCGCAAAGCGGGCCCAGCGCCTCGATACCGACGGCGACGCTCGATATCGTCGCCAATCACGAGGTGCCGCTCGGGCCGCCGAGCGCGCTGCCCGGAATCAATGCGCCGGGCAACGGCTCGGTCTATTCCAATTCGCCGCAGGTGCTCGATCCGGCCGGCTCGATCAACGGCGTCGGCCAGCAGATCGCCTTCATCCAGACCGGGCCCGCCTCGGCCGGCCTCAGCCTGTGCAGCGGAACCCTGATCAACGCCCGCACGGTGATCACGGCGGCGCATTGCGTCTACAACAATGCGGCCCACCGTTACGGCAGCAACACCGGCTCCGGCGGCGGCGTCAACGGCAATTTCGGCGCCGGGGGTGCGCTGCTCACGTCCCAGGGCATCCCGCTGAGCTTCGGCTTCGAGTCGCTCAACCGCAACTGCTTCAATGCGAGCGGGCTGCCGTTCACCTGTCCGGCCGGACAGAAGGGACCGTATGAGACGTGGCGCGACGCCAACTTCCAGACGGTCACCTCGCGTCACATCTATAACGCCAACCAGGTCTGGTATGGCACTGGAGCGCAGCCGGTCGCGCTCGGCGGCGGCGGCGAATTCGCCAACCAGGACATCGCGCTGGTGACGCTCGACACCCACGTCAAGGACATCCCGACCTGGACCTTGCTGTTCTCGCCGCTGGACGGTCCGACCCATGCGATCGTCACCGGCTATGGCGGCGCCGGCGTCGGCCTCTCGGGCATCGGCAACCTCGCCGGCATCGATTACCGGCGGCGCTCGGCCGAGAATATGATCGACGCGCTGATGACCAACAACGACTGGGTCGACAGCCCGGCGATCGATCCCGGCAATACCGCTTATGCGGCGCACCAGCATGCGATCTACTGGCTGGATTTCGACGATCCCGACCACGATCCGGACAATCTACCCGCCAACTTCTTCACCAACACCGCGCCTCCGGGCGGGCGCAACAATGGCTATTATGATTTCAACGGCCTCGGCGGCGTCACGCTTGCCAACGAGGGCGCGACCGCGGGAGGCGATTCCGGCGGTCCGCTGATCGTCGACCAGAGGTTCGACAAGCCGGTTGTCGCCGGCGTGCTGACGGGGAGTTGGTCGTTCAACGGCGGGATCTCGACCTACGGCCAGTTCAACGTCTATCCGCCGCTGTTCCAGTTCTGGGAGGATATCGTCCAGAACAACCCCTACGTTTATGCCTCGGCCAAGGCGGGCATCGGCGACTGGTTCGATCCCAATCACTGGATCCAGGACATGGATCCCAATTACGGGATCATCGGACCGGACGGCGAACTGCTGAACGGCGTGCCCGACTCGCACCAGGGCGGTGCCGATGGCGCCGTCGACAAGTTCGGCACGCTCTGCTTCCTCGGTTCGTTCTGCTCCACGTTCGACGGTCCCGGCGCGCCTGCGGGCACCGGCACGCCGATCGTCACCGCCGGCGGCCCGGGCTCGACCAATTTCGTGCCCAACAATGTCGAGCCGGTGAACAGCGCCAACCCCGCTCTGTTCAAGAAAGCGCGTTACTACGACGTGACGCTGAGCCGCCCTGGCGTGACCACGCTCAACCAGGCCGCGACGATCGACATGATGACGGTCGACAATCCGCTCGCGGTGCTCGCGATCGGTGCCACCGGCACGCTCAACACCTGGGCCGATTTCACCCAGGGCTCTGGCTGGACCCGCATCGACGGCACGCTCAACACCAACGAGATGCTCGTCGTCAGCGGCCTGCTTTCGGGCCAGGGCACGATCAACGCCGATTATCTGACGGTGGTCGGCGGCGTTGTCGCGCCGGCGGGGGCTGCGATCGGCACGCTCAATGTCAATGCCGACACGATCCTGGCCTCGGCCTCGGGTCTGCTGATCGACGTCACGCGCGGCTCTGCGGACAAGCTCGCCGTGGGCGGCGCGCTCGTCCTGTCCGACGGCAACCTGGTGATGAACAAGGTGGGCGCGGCCCCCAAACATGGCGACAGCGCGGTGATCGCCACTGCCACCGGCGGCGTCGGCGGCACGTTCGGCGCCATTTACGGCTTCCAGGGCGTGTTGCGCCCCGAGCTGACCTATGGGCCCAACAGCGTCACGGCCACCTTCCGGTCCGGCAGCCTCGCCAACCACATCACCGGCAACAATCCAATCGCGGTCGCTTTCGCCAATGCGCTCGATCGGTTGCGGCTCACCTCCTATGACACGCTCTACGGGCTGTACGGCTCGATCGACTGGATGGACGGCGCAAGCCTCGCCAACACGCTGAGCGGGTTCGCGCCCCGTGTCGCGGGCGAGGCCCGGGCGCTGCAGGACGAGCAGAGCCGAGTGATGCTGACCACGATCAGCGATCGTCTGTCGATGCTCGGCACCGATAGGGCGCGCGGCCAGATGAGCGTCGTCGGCAACCCGGAGATGCTGATGGCGCTCAGCGCGGGCACGGTCGATCAGGCCGCGCAGCAGGGCCTCGGCATCATCCCGACGACGCGCACGATGGGCGCCTTGCCGCCGGGTATGTCGGGCTTCATCGCCGGCGGCATCCGCACCAACGCCGCGACTCTGGACGGCAGCCGGGCCGCGTTCCGCGCCGGCCAGCGCAGCTGGCATATCGGCATGGGCCTCGAAATGGCGGTGGGCGACGCCGCCACTCTGGGCACCGCCTTCGGCTATGCCAGCGGCTATTCGGCGCAGGGCAGCGTCTATGATCGGGCGGAGGCGAAATCCAGCCAGGTGGCGGTCTACGGCTCCTATCGGCTCGGCGACGGCTTCTATGTAGCCGGTCTCGCCGCCGCCGAGAACAGCCGTGCCAGCCTCGACCGGCACACCAGCACGGGCGACGCCGTCCCCGATCTGACCGGAGCGACCAAGGCGTCGCGCTACAGCGCGATGGCGGAGACCGGGGTCAATCTCGGCCTCGGTAACGGGCTAATGGTGACGCCGCGCGTGGCGGTCGGCTATTCTTCTTATGCGCTCAGCGGCTATCGCGAGACCGGCGGGGCGGCGGCCCTCCAGCTCGATGACCTGAAGGTGCAGCAACTCGACGCCCGGATCGGCGCCAAGCTGTCCGGCGCTACGCGGATCGGAAGCTGGACCTTCGTTCCCCAGCTGCAGGCCGATTTGGTCCAGAACCTGTCCGGCGGTAATGACGGCCTGACCG
The DNA here is from genome assembly GCA_023423775.1 of Pseudomonadota bacterium. Taxonomy (GTDB): domain Bacteria; phylum Pseudomonadota; class Alphaproteobacteria; order Sphingomonadales; family Sphingomonadaceae; genus Allosphingosinicella. The sequence continues at coordinate 23,163 of JAFAEZ010000105.1, read as the reverse complement.
TGCGCTTTGCCGATGCGCCCGAACATGCCTTCGCACTGCCGATCGCCGGCGGCGACAGCAATTGGGCCGAACTCAAGGGCGGGCTCAAACTGACGAGGGGCAAGCTCGAGTTCGGCGCCGGGCTCGAGACCAGCCTCGGCCGCACCGACTATCGCGACGACCGCGCGATGGCGGATTTCACGATCCGCTTCTGATTCGGAGGGGATTGGGCCTGCGGGAGCATCGGGCTCCGCAGGCCCATTTTTTTGGGGGTATGACGATGGCGGCACGAGCGGCGGTATTGGTGCTGCTGGGCGTCGTCGGCTGCGCTGCGCCGGCAGCGTCGCCGCAACGCGCGCCGGCCGCGACGATCGATGTCGACCGGTGCGACGTGGAGCGCGCACGAGCACTGGTCGGCGAGCCTGCCACTGCGGAGGTCGGTAAGCGCGCCCAGGAGCTGAGCGGGGCGGCGATGCTCCGATGGATCCGTCCGGGCGAGCCGGTCACATCCGAATATATGACGAGCCGCCTCACCATCGACGTGGACAGCCGCGGCCGCATCCGCAGCTTTCGCTGCGGCTGATCGCCTTCGCCTCTTGTCGCCGCGCCCGGCGCCGTCTTTAAGGATGCCGGAAAAGCATGGAGGGGCAGAGCATGAGCGACCGCGCGGCAACGGAGGGCAAGACGCCGCTGCGGCGGGTGGTGATGGCCAGCCTGATCGGCACCACGATCGAGTGGTATGATTTCTTCCTCTACGGCTCGGCCGCCGCGCTCGTCTTCAACAAGCTCTTCTTTCCCGAATTCGACCCGCTGACGGGAACCTTGCTCGCCTTCGCGACCTACGCTCTCGGTTTCGTCGCGCGGCCGGTCGGCGGCATCGTCTTCGGCCATTATGGCGACCGGATCGGCCGCAAGCGGCTGCTGATGCTGAGCCTGATCATGATGGGCGTCGCGACCGTGCTGATCGGGCTGCTGCCGACCTACAACCAGATCAGCATCTGGGCGCCGATCACGCTCATTCTTCTGCGGCTGGTGCAGGGCTTTGCCGTCGGCGGCGAATGGGGCGGCGCGGTACTGATGGCGGCCGAACATGGCGATGCTGCGCGGCGCGGCTTCTGGGCGAGCTGGCCGCAGGCCGGCGTTCCCGCCGGCAATCTGCTGGCGGCCGCGGTGCTGGCGCTGATGGCGGGCCTGCAGAGCGAGGCGGACTTCCTCGCCTGGGGCTGGCGCATTCCCTTCCTGCTCTCGGCGCTGCTGGTCGCGGTCGGCTGGTACATCCGCAACAAGGTGGCCGAGCCGCGCATGTTCGAGGAGGCGATCGAGCAGGCCGAAACCCCGCCGAAGCTGCCGGCTATCGAGGTGTTCCGCGAACGCCCCAGGGCGGTCGTGCTGGGCGCCGGCATCCGCGTCGGCGAGAATATCTCTTATTACATCCTCACCGTCTTCTCGCTCACCTTCCTGGTCGACGTGGCCGAGGAGACGCGCAGCGTGGCGCTCAACGCCTTGCTGGTGGGCGCAGCGGTGCAGTTTTTCGCCATTCCCCTGTTCGCCTGGCTTTCGGACCGGATCGGGCGGCGCCCGGTCTATGCCTTCGGCGGCATCGGCCTCGCAATCTGGATGTTCGTCTTCTTCCGCCTGCTGGAGAGCGGAGACAACGGCTCGATCATCCTTGCCATCGTCGTCGGCCTCGTCCTCCACGGCGCGATGTACGGGCCGCAGGCGGCGTTCATCACCGAATTGTTCCCGACCAGGATCCGTTATTCGGGCGTGTCGATCGCCTACCAGCTCACCTCGATCGTCGCCGGATCGCTGGCGCCGATCATCGCCTTGTGGCTCTATCGCGAATATGAATCGGCCATGCCGGTCGTGATCTATGTCGCGGCGGCCTGCGCGATCAGCGGGATCAGCGCCTTGCTGGCGCGCGAGACGAAGGGGGTCGAGCTCTCGGCGATCCGCTGAGGCGGGTCAGCCGCCGTAGCAGATCCGCACCGGCACCGTGCCGCCATTGGTCCATTGTACGCGGCAGCGGGCAGGGGCGGCCGCGCCGTCGTCGGCCTCATAATCGTCATGAGCCTGGAAATCGTCCTCGCCATAGCGATCATATTCGTAGGGATAGGAGCGATCGTAGACAAAATGCGCCGCCCGGTTGCCGGCCTCGACCCGGCCGGTTTCCCGATAGAGACGCGGGCCGCGATAGCCGGCGAAACGCTCGAGGCGGCTGCGATTGTGGCTGAAGAAGCCGTCGTCCCAGGACCGCGGCGGTAGGGTCAGGGCGTAGCTCGAATAGGGACGGTAGTAGCCCCATCCGCTGTCACCGGCGGCGGCCGGCGACGTGCCGGCGAGAAACAGGGGCAGAGCGGCGATCCAGAGACGTCCCATATCCACCTCCAGGCGAAGCGGCGCACGATCTTCTCCTCTATAGCAGAGGGCAGGGGGTGTGTCTTTCGCCCGTCCGCGCCTGCCCCAAAGCGGAGCATTCCGACGCGTTTCATTCGGGCAAAGAAAAGCCGCCGTCCCGGATGGAACGGCGGCCATTCTGTTTGAGCGGAAGGCTCGGGCTTAGCCCTGGGCTTCCTCGGTCTCGCCTTCGGCCTCGGCGGCGGGCGCTTCGTCCGAAGCGATCGTGCCGGGCTCGGCGTTGGCGTCATACTCTTCGGTGAAGCCGGCCTCGTCCTTCTCGAACATCTCGGCCATGACATCGACGCCCTGCGCCTGCAGCTCGGCCTCTTCGGGCGAGCGTGCGACGTTGACGCGGATGGTCACCGAGACCTCCGGGTGGAGCGCGACGCGGACGTCGTGCATGCCGATCGCCTTGATCGGGCGGTCGAGCACGATCTGGCTCTTGGCCACCTTGTGCTTGTCGGCCTCGAGCGCCTCGACGAGGTCGCGGGCGGAAACCGAACCGTAGAGCTGGCCGGTGTTCGAAGCCTGACGGATCAGCTGAACCGTCACGCCTTCGATGTCCTTCGATTCCTTCTCGGCGACCGACTTGCGGGCGGCGTTGTCGGATTCGATCTTGGCGCGATTGGCTTCGAAGACCTTGCGGTTGGCTTCGTTGGCGCGGAGCGCCTTGCCGTTCGGAAGCAGGAAGTTACGGGCGTAGCCGTTCTTTACCTTCACCACATCGCCGATGTGGCCGAGCTTCTCGATCCGTTCGAGCAGAATAACGTCCATGGGTCCTGCTCCTTATTTCACGACGTAGGGGAGAAGGCCGAGATGCCGGGCGCGCTTGATCGCCTTGGCGAGCTCGCGCTGCTTCTTGGCCGAAACGGCGGTGATGCGGCTGGGAACGATCTTGCCGCGCTCGGAGACGAAGCCCTGGAGGAGGCGGACGTCCTTATAGTCGATCTTGGGCGCATCGTTGCCGGAGAAGGGGCAGCTTTTGCGGCGGCGGAAAAACGGGCGTGCCATTTTGCTGGAATCCCTCTCTTAAGCTTCGGTCTGCGCGCGGTCGGCGCGCGGGGCGCGATCGCCGCGGTCCCCACGCGGACCACGGTCGCCGCGGTCACCACGATCGCCGCGGCCGTCACGGTCGCGCTCGTTGCGGCGCATCATCGCCGACGGGCCAGCCTCGTGCTCATCGACCTTGATGGTCATGTAGCGGACGACGTCTTCGTTGATCTGGGTCTGGCGCTCCAGCTCCGCGACGAGCGGCGCCGGGGCGTCGATCTCGAGCATGACGTAATGCGCCTTGCGGTTCTTCTGGATGCGGTAGGCGAGGCTGCGGAGACCCCAGGTCTCGGTCTTGACGACCTTGCCGCCATTGTCTTCGATGATCTTGGTGGCGGTTTCCGCCAGCGCGTCGACCTGGGCTTGGGCCAGGTCCTGACGCGCGAGAAAAACATGCTCGTAAAGCGGCATGTAGCGTCCTTCATGTTGGCCGATCGCTGACGCCGCACCATGCGGACGCCCCTCCGGCTGTCGTCTCAATCAAATGCAAACCGGGGCCGAAGAGTCGTGCTCTCCGCCCCGGATGCGCGGCTATTGGCCGAACGGACTGCAAAAAGCAAGGGCGGCTTGCGCTTCGCCGGAGCCTTGGCTTACCAGCCGCCCCAACAGGAGGACAATATGCGCGCATTCATATTCCCGGGCCAAGGGAGCCAGGCAGTCGGCATGGGCCGCGCACTCGCCGAGGCGAGCAATATCGCGCGCGCCGTATTCGAGGAAGTGGACGACGCGCTCGGCCAGAAACTCTCGCGGCTGATGGCCGAAGGTCCGATCGAGGATCTGACGCTGACTGAGAACGCCCAGCCGGCGATCATGGCCAACGCGGTCGCGACTTTGCGCGTGTCAGGGATCGCGCTCGACAAAGCCGACTTCGTCGCGGGGCACAGCCTCGGCGAATATTCGGCTTTGTGCGCGGCCGAGGCGTTCGACCTCGCCACGACGGCGCGGCTGCTGAAGCTGCGCGGCCGCGCAATGCAGGCGGCGGTGCCGGTCGGCGAGGGGGCGATGGCGGCATTGCTGGGGCTCGGGCTGGAAGCGGCACAGGCGGTCGCGGAGGAAGCGGCGCAGGGCGAGGTCTGCACTGTCGCCAACGACAACGACCCCAGTCAGGTCGTCGTGTCCGGCCACAAGGGGGCGGTCGAGCGCTCGCTCGAGATCGCCAAGGCCAGGGGCGCCAAGCGCGCCTTGCTGCTGCCGGTGTCGGCGCCGTTCCACTGCCCATTGATGCAGCCCGCCGCGGACGCGATGGCCGAAGCCCTAGCCGGGGCCAATCTTCGCCCGCCGGTGGTGCCGGTCTTCGCCAACGTGACGGCCGCGCCCACGGGCGACCCCGCCGAGATCCGCCGCCTGCTCGTCGAGCAGGTCACCGGCATGGTGCGCTGGCGCGAGAGCGTCGCCGCGATGGCGGAGGCGGGCGTGACCCATTTCGTCGAGTTCGGCGGCAAGGTGCTCTCGCCGATGGTGAAGCGCATTGCGCCGGACGCGAAAACGACCAGCGTCGTCTCGATGGACGACATCGAAGCCCTGGTGAAGGAAATCTAACTCCGCTCGCGCGCGCGGGATGTGGAAGCAGGAGAAGAATATGTTCGATCTTTCGGGAATGACGGCGCTGGTGACCGGCGCTTCGGGGGGCATCGGGTCGGCGGTGGCGAAGGCGCTGGCCAATCACGGCGCGCGCGTCGCCTTGTCGGGAACGCGCGAGGAAGCGCTGAAGAAGGTGCAGGCCGAACTCGGCGGCGATCACGTCATCCTGCCCTGCAACCTGTCGGACGCGGCTGCGGTCGACGCGCTCGTGCCGCAGGCGGTCGAGGCGCTGGGCGGCAAGCTCGACATCCTGATCAACAATGCCGGCGTCACCCGCGACAATCTGGCGATGCGGATGAAGGACGATGAATGGTCCGATGTGATCCGTATCAACCTCGAGGCCGCCTTCCGGCTCGCCCGCGCAGCGATGAAGCCGATGATGCGCGCCAAGCATGGCCGCATCATCTCGGTGACCTCAGTGGTCGGCGCGACCGGCAATCCCGGCCAGGCCAATTATGCCGCGTCCAAGGCCGGCCTCGTCGGCATGTCGAAGGCGCTGGCCCAGGAAGTCGCCAGCCGCGGCATCACCGTCAATTGCATCGCGCCGGGCTTCATCGCCTCGCCGATGACCGACGCGCTGCCGGACGCGCAAAAGGAAGCTTTGCTTGGCCGCATCCCGGCGGGTAAGCTGGGCGAGGGTCAGGACGTCGCCGCCGCGGCCGTCTATCTGGCGAGCCGCGAAGCCGCTTACGTGACGGGCCAGACCCTGCACGTGAACGGCGGCATGGCGATGTTGTAAGGCGTTTCACGCGCGAACTGAACGAACGGCCACTTGCCAGCGCGGGCTGGGAGCGGCTAGGGCGAACACAAACAAACCCTAGGGAAGGCTAGAATATGAGCGAGACCGCCGAGCGCGTTAAGAAGATTGTCGTCGAGCATCTGGGCGTCGAAGCCGAGAAGGTCACCGAAGAAGCGAGCTTCATCGACGACCTGGGCGCCGACAGCCTCGACATCGTCGAGCTGGTCATGGCCTTCGAGGAAGAGTTCGGCGTCGAAATTCCCGACGACGCGGCCGAGAAGATCGCCACGGTCAAGGACGCGATCGACTATATCGAGGCGAACAAGGGCTAAGCCCCATGGCTACGGCGCCGGCCCGGTGGTGATCGAGCCGTAGTTTCAAAGCGGCTCCCCGTCCAAGGCCGGGGGGCCGTTTTTGTCTGAATATCACAGGAGTTTCCGAATGCGCCGCGTAGTTGTCACCGGTCTCGGGCTTGTCACCCCCCTCGGCTCCGACGTCGAGACGAGCTGGAAGAACATCATCGCGTCGAAGAGCGGCGCGACCCGGATCACCCGCTTCGATCCCGCCGATTATGCCTGCCAGGTCGCCTGCGAGGTGAAGCCGCCCGAGCATGAATATGGCTTCGATCCGAACAAGCGCGTCGACCACAAGGTCCAGCGCCAGGTCGATCCGTTCATCGTCTACGGCATCGATGCCGCCGGCCAGGCGCTCGAAGATGCCGGCCTCACCGACATGACCGAGGAGCAGCGCTACCGCGCCGGCGTCTCGATCGGGTCGGGCATCGGCGGCCTTCCCGGCATCGAGAAGGAATCGATCGTCCTCCACGAAAAGGGCCCGCGCCGCGTCAGCCCGCATTTCGTCCACGGCCGGCTGATCAACCTGATCTCGGGCCAGGTCTCGATCAAATATGGCCTGATGGGCCCGAACCATGCGGTCGTCACCGCCTGCTCGACCGGCGCCCATTCGATCGGCGATGCGGCGCGCATGATCGCGCTCGACGATGCCGACGTGATGCTGGCCGGCGGCGCTGAGAGCGCCCTGTGCCCGCTCGGCATTGCCGGCTTCGCCCAAGCGCGCGCGCTTTCGACCAATTTCAACGACCAGCCGGAGCGCGCCTCGCGTCCCTATGACAAGGACCGCGACGGCTTCGTCATGGGCGAGGGCGCCGGCGTCGTCGTGCTCGAGGAATATGAGCGCGCCAAGGCGCGCGGCGCGAAAATCTACGCCGAACTGGTCGGCTACGGCATGTCGGGCGACGCCTATCACGTCACCGCCCCGCATCCCAAAGGCGCCGGCGGCTATCGGGCGATGGCCAACGCGATCAAGCGCTCGGGCCTCGACCTGGCCGACATCGACTATATCAACGCCCATGGCACCTCGACTCCGCTCGGCGACGAGCTCGAGCTCGGCGCGGTTCGCCGCCTGTTCGGTAACCATGTCGGCGAGCTGTCGATGAGCTCGACCAAGTCTGCGATCGGTCACCTGCTTGGCGGTGCCGGCGCCGTCGAGGCGATCTTCTGCATCCTCGCGCTGCGCGACCAGATCGTCCCGCCGACGCTCAACCTCGACAACCCGAGCGAGGGCACGGTCGGCGTCGACCTCGTCCCCCACGTCGCCAAGGAGCGCCGCGTTCGCGCCGTCGTCAACAACAGCTTCGGCTTCGGCGGCACCAATGCCAGCCTGGTGATGCGGGCGCTCTGACGCATGAAGAAGCTGGTCGCCCTTGGCCTGCTGCTGGCAGTTTTGCTGCTGGTCGTGGGCGGCTTCTTCCTCAGCGGCTGGACGAGTCCCGGTCCGGCCGCAAAGCCGGTGCCGGTCCTGATCGCGCCAGGCTCGAGTCTCGCCAAGGCGGCGGACACGCTGGAGCAGGCCGGCGTGCTCGGCTCGGCCGATCGCTTCCTGCTGCAGGCGAAATTGTTCGGTGGCGATGAACCGATCCAGGCCGGCGAATATGAATTCCCGGCCAAAGCGAGCCCGTCCGAAGTGTTGCGCCTGCTGCAGAGCGGCAAGACCTTGCAGCGCTTCGTGGCGGTGCCCGAAGGCCTGCCTTCGATCCTCGTCTACGAGCGGCTGATGGCTGCGCCGACCCTCACCGGGGACATCGCCGTGCCGGAGGAAGGGTCCGTGCTGCCCGACAGCTACAGCTACCAGCGCGGAGAGACTCGCGCAGAGGTGCTGCAGCGGATGCAGGCGGCGATGACCAAGGAGCTCGACGCGCTGTGGGCGAAGCGCAAGCCGCATGCGGTCGTCACCAGCAAGCATGACGCGCTGACCCTGGCCTCGATCGTCGAGAAGGAGACGGCCAAGCCGTCCGAGCGGCGGATGATCGCGGGCGTCTATTCGAACCGGATCCGGACCGGAATGCCGCTCCAGGCTGACCCAACCGTCATCTACCCGATCACCAAAGGCAAGCCGCTCGGCCGCCGCATCCTGCGCTCGGAGCTGCGCGCGAAGAACGGCTACAATACTTATTCCATGGCCGGCATGCCGATTGGCCCGATCGCCAATCCGGGCCGCGAATCGATCGCGGCCGTGCTCGATCCCGAGCCGACCAAGGCGCTCTATTTCGTCGCCGACGGGACCGGCGGGCACGTCTTCGCCAACACGCTGGACGAGCATAATGCCAACGTGCGCAAGTGGTTCGCCATCCGCCGCGCGCGCGGCGAGATGTAGCCTAGCTGAGCCAGCCCTTCCGCTCGGCCTTGCGGGCGAACCAGACAAGAACGACCCCGACGAGGATGATGCAGGCCGGCAGGATCGCGGCGCTGGGGCCGAGCAGGGCGATGGCGTCGCCGACCAGAAAGACCCAGGCGAACTGCGCAAGCGCTCCGAGTAAAGACACGATGAAGGCCGGTCCGGCCCAGCGCTTGCGCACCAGCAGCCCGATCGCACCCAGCAGGCCGGTGAAAACGGCGATTGCAAACGCGCCCATCACCCAGGCCGGCATCGATGCCTGCAGCGTGCGCTGCGCGTCGCTCATGTCGGCCTGCATGGCGGGCCCGCCGCCATAGGCCTGCATCAGGTAGGACGCGACCCCGATCAGCTCCCAGACCAAGGCCAGCCCGGCGGCGACCCAATAATGAGTCGGCGGCCGCGAAACGGCGGGTTCCAGCATCTTCTCTCTCCCCATGAGACAGCCAGGAGAGTGCTCGTTTCGGATGCGGAATGCAATTGCTAGAGGCGGCGGCGGCCGACGATCGCCGTGCGTCGGGCGACCTCGGCGAGCGGCTCGCTCACTGTCTTGCCATGGTGCCCGGTGGCGTGAATCAGCTGGTCGGGGCCCTGCATCATGCCGACATGGCCTTCGAAGAAGATGAGGTCGCCGCGCTGCAGCGGCGCGTCGCCGGCCAATTCCTGGCCGAGTGCGCGCTGCTGGTCGCTGTCGCGGGGCGTGCGGATGCCGCACAGGCCGTGCGACACCTGGACCAGACCCGAGCAATCGATGCCGGTCGAGGTGCGCCCGCCGAGCAGATAGGGCGAGCCAAGGAGCCGTTCGGCGACCGCGACCGGATCATGCTCGAACGCGCCCACTTCGCGGACATGGGTGAAGGGGACGAAGCCGCTGTCGGTGGCCAGGAAGCCGTGGCTTTCGTGGCCCGCGATGCGAGAGCCCAAGGGAAGGCTGGCAAGCTGCGCCGCGTGGAGATCGGCATCCGCCAGGATCGGCGCCGAGGCGGCAGCCACGACGTGGGTCGCCGGCACGGGGTCGGTCAGTTCGATCACTTCGACATAGCCGACATAATGGTCGTGGCGGCTATAGCCCCATGCCCAATGACCGGAAATCTCGAGGACCGCGAATTCCTCCCCGGGAAGCAGTTCGGAAGTCGGCGGACTGTCGGCGTCGGGCCGCCCCCGGATCATCGCAGGGCGGATGCCGCAGGCCCGGTTCATCGGCTGGACGTAATGGGGGGCGAACAGCCTTCCGGCCAGTGCGACATCCGCGAGATCGCGGCGATACGCATTGATGCGGGGATCCAGCGTTGCCGAGGGACCCAGCAGCCGGAACGTCTCAGCCCGGTTGGAGGATGAAGCCGCGTTCTTTGCCGGATTTCCTGCCTGCGCCGTCGTGCTCGATATTGCGTTCGAAGCCGTCAAGGAATTCCTGCCCTGTGGTTGTCTTGGCCACGAAGACGTTCCTGCGGTCCGCCTCGTCTCTCACCCGGCGGAGATAGCCGAGCGAACCAAGCGTGTTCAAGGCGCGCGTGATGACGGGCTTCGAAACACCGAGGATGTTGGCGAGGCCGCGCACCGTGTGCGGCCCGGGGGTTAGGTAGACGAGAAGCATCAACGCCATCTGGCGGTTGGTAAGGTCTGGTTGGCCGGAGCGGACATAAGCGATGAGCGTCTGCATCCAGCTTTTGAGCGCGCGGTCTGCCACGTCGTTTCTCCGAATTCGCGCGAGTCACGTTTCGGAGCTACAACCAAGCAGAACGGCTTTCGTTTCGTTGCCTTACGGGTTTTTCGGCCGAGGAAACGGCCGGTTCGTCACGCCGCGTAACGGGCCTTGAGCATGTGCCAGGCTGCGCGCATCCCCAGCGCGTCGCCGCCCTTGGGCCGCCCCGGCTTGCCGGCCGGCCGCCACGCGAATGTGTCGAAATGCGCCCAGGGCATCTCTTCGGGCACGAAGCGCTGGAGGAACAGGGCAGCCGTCACGGCGCCGGCCATCGGCGCGTCGGTGGCGTTGCCGAGGTCGGCGACGTCGGAGGCGAGCATCTCGTTATAATGCTTCCAGAGCGGCATCCGCCAGATCGGGTCGAACGCGGCTTCGCCCGCCGCCATGAGGTCGTCCGCAAGCGCGTCGTCGTTGGCGAACATCGCCGGCAGATCGGGGCCGAGCGCGACGCGGGCCGCACCGGTCAGGGTCGCGAAGTCGAGGATGAGCTCCGGATTGCCCTCCGCCGCCTTGGTCAATGCGTCGCCCAGGATCAGGCGGCCCTCCGCGTCGGTATTGCCGATCTCGACCGTCAGGCCCTTGCGGCTCCTGAGAATGTCGCCCGGCCGGAAGGCGGCGCCGGAGATCGCATTCTCAACCGCCGGGATCAGAAGATGGAGCCGGACGGGGAGGCGCGCCTTCATGATCAGACGGGCGAGGCCGAGCGCGTGGGCCGCTCCGCCCATATCCTTCTTCATCAGCCGCATGCCGGACGCCATCTTGATGTCGCGGCCGCCCGAATCGAACACGACGCCCTTGCCGACGATCGCTAGCCGCGGATTCTTGGGATCGCCCCATTCGAGCTCGATCAGGCGGGGCGCGCGCGGCGCGGTGGCGGCGGCGCCGACGGCGTGGATCATCGGATAGCCGGCGGCGAGCTCCGCACCGATCGTGGTGGTGACGCTGGCGCCATGGTCAGCGGCGAGATCCTCGGCCGCTTTCTGCAGCTCGGCCGGGCCGAGATCGCCGGCAGGGATGTTGACCAGGTCGCGAACGAGGAAAGTCGCCTCCGCGATCGAGACGGTTTCAGCGATGCGGGCGGGCTCGTCGGTCAGCAGGATCCGCGGCCCCTTTTTCGAAGGCTCCTGCTTGTAGCGCTCGAACCGGTACTGGCCGAGCAGCCAGCCGAGCACGGCAGGCCCGGGGCTACGGTCCGCAACGCGATAGGTGCCCTCGGGGAGCAGGTCCGCGGCCTTGGCGAGGCACCAGGCGCTGGGGTCGTCGACATTGGCGACGCCCAGCACGGCGAACCATTCGTCGCCCTTCTCGCCAGGCAGCGTCGCGAACTGATAGCCCTCCGCCTTGAACGCCTGCGCCTTCACCGCCTGCCGCACCCGCTCAGGCTGGCCGCCCAGCCAGCCCTCGAAGCTCTTCTTGTCGACGAGATGGAGGGGGGTGGCGGGCTGGCCCTTGTCGGCCTGCAGAAGCGCGTTGAGGTCGGTCATAGGGCGGCGGGAACTCCGTAAAGGTCGTGTTCGTCGGCATCCTCGACCAGCACCTGGACGATGTCACCCTGCTTCAGATGCGGCGCGTCGCGCAGATGGACCTCGCCGTCGATCTCCGGCGCGTCGGCCTTGGAGCGGCCGGTCGCGCCGCCTTCGCCGTCCGCCACGTCGATGAGGACGTCGATCGTCCGGCCGATCTTGGCCTGGAGCTTGGCCGCCGAGATGGCCGCCGTCTTTTCCATCAGCCGGGCGTAGCGCTCCTCCTTGACCTCCTCGGGCACCGTGTTCGGCAGGTCATTGGCGGTCGCGCCCTGGACCGGCTCGAAGCGGAACGCGCCGACACGGTCGAGCTGGGCTTCGTCGAGCCAGTCGAGCAGATATTCGAAATCCGCCTCGGTCTCGCCGGGGAAGCCGACGACGAACGAGGAGCGGATGGTGATATCCGGTGCGATCGCGCGCCAGCCGTGGATGCGCTCGAGCACCTTGGCTTCGTTGGCCGGGCGCTTCATCGCCTTCAGCACCGACGGCGCGGCGTGCTGGAACGGAATGTCGAGATAGGGAAGGACCAGCCCCTCGGCCATCAACGGGATGACCTTGTCGACGTGCGGATAGGGATAGACGTAATGGAGCCGCACCCAGGCGCCCAGTTTGCCGAGCTCGCGCGCGAGGTCGGTCATGTGCGCGCGGACCGGCGCACCCTTCCACGGCCATTCGGCGTGGCGCAGGTCGACGCCATAAGCCGACGTGTCCTGGCTGATGACCAGCAGCTCCTTGGTTCCGGCGGCGACGAGCTTCTCCGCCTCGCGCAGGATCGCGTCCGGCCGACGCGAGACGAGGTCGCCGCGCAGCGAGGGGATGATGCAGAAGCTGCAGCGATGGTTGCAGCCCTCTGAGATCTTCAAATAGCTGTAATGCCGCGGCGTCAGCTTCAGTCCGCTCTCCGGCACCAGGTTGAGGAAGGCGCTCGGCGGCATCGGCGCGGCTTCGTGGACGGCGCCGACCACGCTCTCATATTGGTGCGGGCCGGTGACGGCGAGCACCTGAGGAAAGCGCTCGCGGATCACCTCGGCGTCCTTGCCCATGCAGCCGGTGACGATCACCCTGCCATTTTCGGCGATCGCTTCGCCGATCGCGGCCAGGCTTTCTTCCTTGGCGCTGTCGAGGAAGCCGCAAGTATTGACCAGCACGACGTCGGCCTGGTCGTAGTCGGGGCTGAGCTGATAGCCATCGGAGCGCAGCTTCGTGAGGATGCGCTCGGAATCGACGAGCGCCTTAGGACAGCCGAGCGAGACCATGCCGACCTTGGGCGGGGAGGGGAGTTCAAGTGCCATGAGTGCGCTGCAAATAAGCGCGCCGACGCGATTTTCCTAGAGGAAGCGTGCGGGGCCTGCGCGCGTCACTCGTCCTCGGCCTCGGTCCGGGTCGTCGGCAGGATCTCGACGATGACGTCGCCCGGCTGGAGCGCCTTCGCCTCGGGCTCCCAGAAGCCATAGGGACGGCCGTCGCGATAGACGCGCACGCCGAGACCCTTTGCGAGGGCGGAGAGCGGCTGGCCATGCTCGTCGGGCCGGACCTCGCGCTCGGCGAGCTGGACCCGACCGGTGGTCGAAGCGAGGTCGGCGATATAATCCGCGATATGCGCTCCGTCGGTCGATCCGGCGAGCAGCAGCCCGGCGAAACTCACCGGATTGATGACCGTGGTTGCGCCCGCCTGGCGCGCGAGCAGCTCGTTATCCTCGTTGCGCACCGCGACGCTGATCGTGATGTCGGGTGCCAGGTGGCGGGCGGTCAGCGTGATAAGGATCGACGTATCGTCGCTGCCGGCCGAGACGATCAGCGCCCGCGCTTCGGCGAGGCGGACCGCCTGCAGCGTCTTGTCGCGCGTCGCGTCGCCCTCGATCACCGCCGCTCCGAGCGACTTGGCGCGTTCGAGCGCCTCGGTCTCGCAGTCGATCACGACGATCGAGCGCGGGTCGACGCCGCGCGCGATCAACTCGTCGACTGCCTCCGATCCGCTGGTGCCGTAGCCGGCGACGATGATGTGGTTCGTAAGGTGCCGCTGAATATAGGCCATACGCCATCTGTCCCATGTGCGCCTGAAGACGAAGCTGTAGGCGGTGCCGAGGAAGATCAGCACCGCGAACACCCGGATCGGAGTGACGATCAGCGCGTCGAACAGGCGCGCCTGATCGCTGACCGGCGCGATGTCGCCATAGCCGGTGGTGGTGATACTGATCATCGTGAAATAGACGACGTCGAGGAAGCTGATCTCGCCGTCCGCATTGTCGTGCAGGCCGTCGCGCTCGAACCAGTGGACGGCGATCGCCGCACCGATCAGTCCGACGACGAGCAGAACGCGCCAGCTGATCGAGAGCCAGACGGGCCAACGTCCCTGGCGCTGCAGGGTCGCATGATCGATGCCCCGCCGTCGCCGCGTCATCAGGGGAAGAGCTGCGCCAGCCTGCCCAGCGAGGGGCCGTGGGTGAGATCGAGATGGAGGGGCGTCACCGCGACATAGCCATCCGCCACCGCCTCGAGGTCGGTCGAATGGCTGGGGGTCTGGATCATCGGCCCGAGCCCGAACCAGAAATAGTCATAGCCGCGCGTGTCGGTGCGCTGGACGAGCTGCAGCCGGCCATAATCGCGCAAGCCCTGCTGGCAGACGCGGATGCCGCGCACGTCGTCGGGAGGAAGCGCGGGGAAGTTGACGTTGACGAGGGTGCGCGGCGCCATCGGCGTTTCGATCAGCGGCCGCAGCACGCGCTCGGCCCAGGCTTCGGCAGCGGCGAACGGGACGGTGTCGCCCATGCCCTCGCGCGCGTAGCTCTGGCTGAGCGCGATCGAGGGGATGCCGGCGAGCGCGCCTTCCATCGCCGCCGAGACGGTGCCCGAATAAGTGACGTCCTCGCCGAGATTGGCGCCGCGATTGACGCCGGAGAGAACGAGGTCCGGCTTATTGTCCTTCATGACGTGGGCGATCGCCATCATCACGCTGTCGGTCGGAGTGCCGGTGACGCAGAAGCGGCGCTCGCCGAGCTTGCGCAGCCGCACCGGCAAGGTGAGCGTCAGCGAATGGCCGGCGCCGGACTGTTCCTCGCTCGGGGCGACGATCCAGATGTCGTCCGAGAACAAGCGAGCGATCTTTTCGAGGACCTTGAGGCCGGTCGCGTTCACGCCGTCGTCGTTGGTAAGCAGGATCCGCATTCGCCCGGCTATGGCCTTCGCCCTGCCGCGAGGCAAGGCCCGCGCCCGCAACCATCCCCGCCGCCGCCGCGTTGGTCGGCAAAGCTTGAAGGAGATGAAAATGCGGGTTCCCCACAATTCGATGGTCATGGTCGCGGACGGCGCGAAAGCCCTTTTCTTCCGCAACGAGGGTGACGGCGAATATCCCCACCTGGTCGTCGAAAAGAAGGAAGTGCATGTCAGTCCGCCCGATCGCGACCAGAAGACCGACCAGCCCGGTCGGACCTTCTCCGGTCAGGGCATGGGCGCGCGATCGGCTTATTCCGAAACCGATTACCATACGCTCGAGGAAGACCGCTTCGCGGCAGAGACGGCGGAGACGCTGCGCATGCGCGCGCTGCGCAACGATTACGACTCGCTGATCGTGGTCGCGCCGCCCAAGACGCTCGGCGAACTGCGCAAACATTATCACAAGGAGGTCGAGAAGCGTCTGTCCGGCGAGCTCGCCAAGGACCTGACCGGCCATCCCGTGGAGGAGATTGAAAAGATACTCATCGCCCAATAGGCTTGCCGAAACCGGCCGCAAGAGCCGGGTCCCTTGGTTAACAGGGCGGCAATCTTAGGAGTGATGATGATTTTTCGTAACAAGCTTTTCCTTTCCCTCTCGCTGGCCGCGGCGGCGGCGACGCTTCCCGCCGCGGCTCTGGCCCAGACCATGACGGTCGGCGCCAAGGTCGCCGACACCGCCGGCGGCGCGGTCGGTACGATCACGAAGGTCGATGGAGCCAATGTGATCCTGAAGACCGACAAGCATGAGGTGCAACTTCCCGCTTCGTCCTTCACGGCGGTCGAGGACGGCTACATCATGGCCATGACCCAGGCCGAGGTTAACGCGGCGGTCGACCAGACGCTGGCCCAGGCCG
Source organism: Pseudomonadota bacterium (assembly GCA_023423775.1). Lineage (GTDB taxonomy): Bacteria > Pseudomonadota > Alphaproteobacteria > Sphingomonadales > Sphingomonadaceae > Allosphingosinicella. The sequence goes on along the minus strand of JAFAEZ010000105.1, from coordinate 7,431 downwards.
CGCAGGCGATGACGGTCGGCGCGGTGGTCAAGGACACGGCCGGCGGCACGGTCGGGACGATCGAAGCGCTCGACGATCAATATGTGACGGTGAAGCTCAGCAAGAGCGCGGTGAAGCTTCCTCGCACCGCCTTCGCCCCGACCCCAAGCGGTCCGGTGATCGGCATGACCGCGGCCGAGCTGGAGGCCCAGGTTGCTGCCGCGGCCCCGGCCGAGGCAGCAACGCAAACGCCGTAAGGCTTCCCCGCTGCGGCGGGACCGGACGAAGAAAAGGCCGCGCCCGAAGGGGAGGACGCGGCCTTTTTATTGCGCGATCGAAGGATCAGTCGCCCGAACGGCCAAGCCTGCGTCGCGCCACCAGGGCGGCGGCGGCCGCCCCGAACAGGATGATCATCGGCGGCGCAGGGACGTCGGTTCCGCCCGAAGAACTGCTGGTGGAGCCGCCGCTCGACGTGGACGAGCTGGTGCTCGAAGAGCTGCTGGTGCTACTCGAGGTCGAGCTGCTTCCGCTCGACGTGCCGCCGAAGCTGCTTGAGGAGCTGGTGCTGCCGCCCGAGCTGCCCGAGGAGCTGCTCGACGAACCGCTGCTGCCGCTTGAGCCACTCGATCCGCCCGACGAGCTGTGCGGCGGCTTGTGCGGCGGCTTGTGCGGCGGCGTCCCGCCGCTCGATCCGCTCGAAGACGAGCTCGAGCTGGAGCTGGAGCTGGACGAGGAGCTCGACGACGAACTGCTCGAGCTGGAGCTCGAAACGTTGCCGCTCGAACTCGACGTCGAGGTCGACGAGATGCCGCCCGTCGAAGTCGAGGTCGATCCGCCGCTGGTCGAAGTCGATCCGCCGCTGGTCGAGGTGGAGCTGCCGCCGCTCGACGTGCTGGTCGAGGCGCTGAAGATCACGTTGCCGCTGCTGCTGCCGCCGAAGAAGCCGCCCGAGAAGAAGCCGCTGCCGAAACCGCTGCCGAAGCCGCCGCCGCCACCGACGACGACCACGCCGCCGCTGCCGCCTGCCGGTGGCGAGACCGGCGGGGGCAGGGGAACCGGCATCGGCGGGGGCGGTGCGTAGGTGATTGTGCGAGTCGTCACCGTCTCGCCCGGCGTCACCTGGCATTCGGTCTTCGCGACCTTGATCTGCTTGGCGCGCTTGACGCGATGGGTGCGATAGGCACGCACCGTCTGCGCCTTGGCCTTCTTGACGATGACGGGCCGCGCCGGGGGATTGGCGCTGACATGGACGGCGCCGCCGCCGATGATGGCGCCACCGGCGGCGCAGGCGCAAAGTTTCGCTAGAGCCATCTTCACTGACATGACACGCACCCTGTTCTGCGCCCCGCTTGTCCCGACGCCGAAATCTAAGTCACGGTCGAGCTTGCGTGAGCCGATGGAAAGAAAAGGGGGCAAGAGGCGAACGAGCGCAAGATCGTTAACCATCTTGATGGCTCAAAATGCCTGCAGAAAGGCCCTCGCGGAGACTTCCGTCCCACTTGAGGACAAAGTGAGAAAGGCGATGAACGTTTTCTGCTGGCCTATGGATGGCCGGGCGGATGCTTAGTCGCCCTTTCGCGAATCGATAGTTGCCCGAGTCGCGCCGGCCGGAGAGGATCAGCAACCGCCGAGGTTGGCAATCGGGCAAAAATGTCACGGGCCGCGCTGAAATGCCGGGGGATTTTCAATCGACTTCTGAACGACTTGTGCAGGCCGTGGACCACAGGTATAGGCGCGCTGGGGCTGACACCTAGTATAAACCGCAGGAATAGCGGGGCGGTGTCACAGGTTAGGGTGCCGGAGGGGTTCCGCCGGTCGAAAGAGAGTGGAGGGGTTTATGGCTACGGCTCTAAACGACGTTTACGACCCGCAATTTCAGAAGAATTCGATCTCGGGGGCGGCTTATCAGCCCAGCGCCAACGAAGAATTCATGAGCCCGGAGCAGCTCGCTTATTTCCGCCAGAAGCTGCTCGACTGGAAGGACTCGATCGTGCGCGAATCCCGCGACACGATGGCATCGCTGAAGAGCGGGCCGATCCAGGAAGCCGACGCCACCGACCGCGCCTCGAGCGAGACCGACTGGTCGATCGAGCTGCGCACTCGCGATCGCCAACGTAAGCTCATCTCGAAGATCGACGCCGCTCTGCGCCGTATCGAGCAGGGCGAATATGGCTTTTGCGAAGTGACCGGCGAGCCGATTTCGCTCGCGCGTCTCGAGGCCCGTCCGATCGCGACCATGACGGTCGAGGCGCAGGAGCGCCACGAACGTCAGGAGCGGGTTTCGCGCGACGACTGACGCTGCGGCGTTAATCCAATCGCGAGATTTCGGTGCTAAGGACGATCCGGACCGCGGGCAATGCGGTCCGGAGGTTCACACGGTGCCCGAGAAGACGATCGCCGCCTCTGGCGCGGCAACCACACAGAGCCGGCGCACGGCCGCCCGCGACAGCCTGTTCCTGTCCGCGACGATTCAGCGCGCGGGCGAGGCCAAGGGCGACCTGCAGCCGCTGCGCGTTCGCAACCTTTCGGCAATCGGGCTGATGGCCGATTACATGGATGTGGCGACCCCCGGCGAACCGGTGGTGGTGACCGTCCGCGGCATCGGCTCGGTAGCAGGCAAGGTGGCGTGGGTGAAAAGGGGGCGGATCGGCGTCAACTTCGACAGCGAGGTTGACCCGCTCAAGGCCCGCAAGCCTGTGGTGAAGCAGGCGCCGCCGAAGCAGCGCCCGCTCTGACGGCCCTTTAGGAAATCCCGGTCAGGGCTTCCTTCACTCTCAATTTCTCTTTTTTAAGGCGGGCTAACAGGGTGTCGTCCGGATGGGGGCGCTGACTCTCTTCGTTGATGCGTGCGTCAAGACCGGCATGCTTCGTTTCCAATGCGGACATATGCGCCTGTTGCATTCCCATCTCCTTGGTTGGTGGTGCAGATTAGAACATCGCTTTGGGCCTTTGTCTCCGCCTATCGGACAGTCTCCCTTCTATGTACGACGACCGGTTGATGATCTATCAATAGCGCAGTTGAGGCGGGGCGGGTAGCGTGACGGGGCGATGATCATGGACGCCAACAATATCGGTGCGGCTTCCCGGCTGGTGCGGCTCCGGCTCGAGCATCGCGATCTCGACTCCGCGATCGCGGCCTTGCTCGAAACCCCGCATCCCGACCAACTCCAGCTCGCCCGGTTGAAGAAGCGCAAGCTCCGCCTGCGCGACGAGATCAGCGCGATCGAGGACACTTTCGTTCCCGATATCATCGCCTGAGCCCGGCGCGAAATCACCTGGTTTACCTTCTTTATTCGTAGGCTGTAGCGAGCGCCTGTGGCATCCTCGCGCAATGGCCACCGACGATGCCCGCGCGCGCATGACTCCGAAGCTGATCGACTCGCTCTATGTCGAAGCGATGCTGCTGGCAGACGAGGCGCGCGCTTATTTCGACCGCAACGGCCGCGGCGACCGGATGGCGCTCGATCCGATCGTGCGGGTCGGCTTTTCCTGCGAGTCGCTCAAGGTCACGACTCGGTTGATGCACGTCATCGCCTGGCTGCTGACCCAGCGCGCGGTCGAAAGCGGCGAGCTGACCCCGGCGCAGGCGCGTCGTCCAGCGCGACGCTTGGGCGACGCGGTCGAGAGCGATGATGCGGTCGTGGCCCAATTGCCCGAGGCGGCGGCCAGGCTCGTCCAGAACAGTGTCGATCTCTATGCGCGCGTCAAGCGACTCGACGACGGAAGCTTCGGCCTTGAACCGCAGCCCAGTCCGGCGCGCAGCCTGCTGAGCCGGCTCGAGCGCTCGCTCTGATCCTTGGCCTCGCGGCGGCGCGGTATTAGCGTAGCGCCATGAAAGCCTTTGAATTCCATTATGGGCCCAAGCTCATCGCGGCGCCCGGTGCGGCGCGCCGGCTGGGCGGGCTTCTGCCGCCCGGAAAATGTCTCTTCGTCACCGATGCCCAAGTGCGGGCGCTGGGGCTCGCCGAGGCGGCGCTCGACTCGCTGGCCGAGGTCGGGATCGAGCCGGTGCTGTTCGATGCCGTCGAGCCCGATCCTTCGCGCGCGACGGTGGAGGCCGCGGTGGCGGCCGGGCAGGGGTGCAGCGCGGTGGTCGGCTTCGGCGGCGGCAGCCCGATGGATGTTGCCAAGCTCGCCGCTTATCTGCTCGGCAGCGGTGACGAGCTCGACGCTTTGTGGGGCGTCGGCAAGGCGACCGGCGCGCGGCTTCCATTGGCGCTGGTCCCGACCACCGCCGGGACCGGATCCGAAGCCACGCCGGTCACCGTCATCACCGTCGGCGGCAGCGAAAAGAGGGGAGTGAGCAGCACCGCCCTGATCGCCGATTGGGCGATCCTCGATGCCGGGCTGACGGTCGGGCTGCCGCGCCCGGTGACCGCCGCGACGGGGATCGACGCCATGGTGCACGCGATCGAGGCCTATACCTCAAAGCGGCTCAAGAACCCGGTTTCTGATATGCTCGCGCGCGAGGCGCTGAAATTGCTCTCCGACAATCTTCTGCGGGCCTGCGATAGGCCCGACGATATCGAGGCGCGCTCGGCCATGCTGCTCGGCGCGCATCTCGCCGGCGTCGCCTTCGCCAACGCGCCGGTCGCGGGGGTCCACGCACTCGCTTACCCGCTCGGCGGCCATTTCCACGTCCCCCACGGCCTCTCCAACGCGCTGATGCTGGTCCATGTGCTCGGCCACAACATGCCTGCCGCGATGACGTCCTATGCCGAGCTCGGCGCCTTGCTTGAACCGGGGCTCGCCGGGGTCGGCGCGCAGGCTCAGGCGCAGGGCCTTGTCGAGCGGCTGGCTCAGCTCGGCCGCGCGGCCGGCGTGCCGCAGCGCCTGGCGGAGGTCGGTGTCACCCACTCGGATCTCGACATGCTGGCGAGCGAGGCGATGAAGCAGGAGCGGCTGCTGGTGAACAATCCGTGCCCGATCACGCAGGCCGACGCGCGCCGGCTCTATGAGGCAGCGCTGTGAGCCGCGAGCCGCTGAAGGGCCGCGAGCATTACAAGGTCTGGCGCGAGATCGGCACGCGCTGGTCGGACAACGACGCCTACGGCCACGTCAACAATGTCGTCTATTACAGCTGGTTCGACACCGCGGTGAATGCCTGGCTGATCGAGCAGGGCCTGCTCGACGTCGCCAAGGGCGATCCGATTGGCCTCGTCGTCGAGACCGGTTGTCGCTACGCCGCCCCGCTCGCTTATCCCGAGCCGGTCGATGTCGGGCTCGCGATCGCCCATGTTGGGCGGTCGAGCGTCGCCTATAGCCTTGGCATCTTTGCTAAGACTCACTCTGAAGCCGCCGCCGAAGGGCGTTTCGTCCACGTCTATGTCGACCGCGCCACCCGGCGCCCGGCGGCGCTTCCGGAATCCTGGCAAAAAGTATTTAGATCAATCGTTTAATAAGCAGATATGCCAGCAAGTCTAATCTTGGCCTCGGCATATTCGGCGGCGAGGCGGGCGATATAGTCGGCCGCCGGGCCGACCGATTTGACCGCGCCGATGCCCTGACCCGAGCCCCAGATATCGCGCCAGGCCTTGGACTTGCTGCCCTCGCCAGTGCCGAAGTTCATCGTGCTGAGATCGCCTTCGGGGAGGTTGTCTGGATCGAGCCCGGCGGCCGCGATCGACTGGCGCAGATAGTTTCCGTGCACGCCGGTGAACAGGCTCGAATAGACGATGTCGGCGGCGCGGCCGTCGACGATGCCCTGCTTGTAATCGTCCGCCGCATTGGCTTCGCTGGTCGCGATGAACGGCGAGCCGATATAGGCGAGGTCGGCGCCCATCGCCTGGGCCGAGAGGATGGCGCGGCCGGTGGCGATCGCGCCCGACAGGACCAGCGGCCCGTCGAACCATTCGCGTATCTCCTCGACCAGCGCGAACGGCGACAGCCGCCCGGCATGGCCGCCGGCGCCCGCCGCCACCGCGATCAGCCCGTCGGCGCCCTTCTCAATGGCCTTGCGCGCAAACCGGTCGTCTATGATGTCGTGCAACGTGATCCCGCCCCACCCCTGGACCGCGTGGTTGAGCTCTTCGCGCGCGCCAAGCGAGGTGATCACGATCGGCACCTTCCATTTCGCGCAGGTCGCGACATCTTCCTCCAGCCGCGGGTTGGAGCGGTGGACGATCTGGTTGACCGCATAAGGCGCCGCTGGCGTGTCGGGATGCTCGCGGTCCCAGGCGGCGAGCTCCTCGGTGATCCGGTGCAGCCATTCGTCGAGCTGCGACTGCGGTCGCGCGTTCAGCGCCGGGAACGAGCCGACGATCCCCGCCTTGCACTGGGCGATGACGAGATCGGGGGTGGAGACGATGAACAGCGGCGAGCCGATGACGGGAAGCCGCAGGCGATCAAAGAGCGGGGGCAGGGCCATCCGCTTTCCCTTAACGTAAAGCAGCCCCGCGTCAACGCAGGCGAGGATTCAGAGGCGGGCGCCGAAGGTGAGTGACAGGCGCGGATCGCAGTCGCGGCCGAAGGCACCGTCGCGGAGCGGCACGCCAAGCTCGACGCCGGCCTCGAAGCGGCTGCCGAGCCAGAGGCGGACGCCGCCGCCGGTCGAGGCGAGGCTGCCGCCGCCCCCGCCGCCTTGGTAATTCCCCACCGATCCGGCGTCGGCATAGAGATAGGGCTGAACCCAGCGCACGGCATTCCCCAGCTTGCCGAGGTCGAAGCGTAATTCGGCCGAGCCGGCCACGCCCTTGTCGCCCGAAAGCTCACGATAATCGTAGCCGCGCAGGAAGGTGCGCCCGCCAAGGCCCATCTCCTCGCTCGAAAGGAGCGGGCGCGAGGCGATCTGGCCCTGGGCCTCGATCTGCAGGCTGATTTTCTGGCTCAGCGGCGCGTTGAGGCGTCCCCAAGCCTCGACCTTGGAGAAGATCGCGCTGCCGTCGGGGCGCGAGGCGAGCGGATCGCCGCGCTCGGTAGCGTCGAAGGCGTCGACGCCCTGGACGAAGGCGATGCGGCCGCGGACCCGGCCGTCGCCTAATTTGGCATTGGCGAAGGCGCTGGCGGTCAGGGTCGCGAAGCGGTCGTCGCGGATGCGCACGTCGTCGCGCGACTGGCGCGAGTCGCGCAGCGCGAAGCCGAGGTCGCCCCACAGGCTCCAGGCGCGGCTGCGCACGAACGGGTGACTGACGGCCAAAGCGGCTTCCAGGCTGCGCCCGTCGAGGTCGCGGTCGGCGATCGCGCCACCGGGCTCGGATCGGGCAAGATAGGAATCGAGGCGCAATTCGGTGCCGTCGTTACCGATCGGCACGGAGTAAGCGGCGCGGACGAGATGGAATTCCTCGACGTCCGGTACGGTCGCGACCGCGCCGAGCGTCAACCGGTCCCCGCTGCCGGCGACGCCGTGCACGTCGACATTACCCTGCAGGCGGACGGGGCCGACGCTGCTGATGCCCCAATTGTCGAGCGCGCCCCGGCCGGCGGCCCGGGGGGGGGTGGGGTGGGGGCCGCGGG
>JAFAEZ010000089.1 GCA_023423775.1 Pseudomonadota bacterium | reverse complement strand
TCCCGGGCGCTTCTGACAAGCGTGGCGTTTGCGGGCTCGACATCAGGGGTGAAAAAACCTTGCCGCCCACCCTCACCCCACCTACAAGCACCGCGAACAGCCCTACACCTGCGAGTTTTGGAGGATTTCCCATGCGGCCAGGCCGCCGTGCGCCCGACGAATTGCGCCCCGTGACGCTGGAGCGCGGCGTGGTCAAATATGCGGAAGGCTCCTGCCTCGTGAAATTCGGCGACACCCACGTGCTGGTCACCGCGACGCTGGAAGACCGCCTGCCGCCCTGGCTGAAGGGCCAGGGCCGCGGCTGGGTCACCGCCGAATACGGCATGCTGCCGCGCGCGACCTCGGAACGGACCCGCCGCGAGGCCTCCGCCGGCAAGCAAAGCGGCCGTACCGTCGAGATTCAGCGCCTGATCGGCCGCTCGCTCCGCACCATCGTCGACCTCGAAGCGCTCGGCGAGCGCCAGATCACGGTCGATTGCGACGTGCTCCAGGCCGACGGCGGCACCCGCACGGCCTCGATCACCGGGGCCTGGGTCGCGCTGGCCGATTGCATCACCTGGATGAAGGCGCGCAACATGGTCAAGGCCAACGTGTTGCGCGACAACGTCGCCGCGATCTCGTGCGGCATCTACAACGGCACGCCCGTGCTCGACCTCGACTACGCCGAGGATTCGGAAGCCGAGACCGACGCCAATTTCGTCATGACGGGCGACGGCCGCATCATCGAGGTGCAGGGCACGGCGGAACGCGAGCCGTTCACGCAGGACGAGTTCCTGGCGCTGATGACGCTGGCGCGCAAGGGCGTCGCGCGCCTCGTGGACTTGCAGAAACTGGCTGTAGCGTAGTCAATAGGCCATGCACCGCCGAATCACGGACAAGCTCGTCATCGCGACCCACAATCCCGGCAAGCTCGCCGAGATGCGGGAGCTGCTTGCGCCGTACGGCATCGCGGCGGTGTCGGCCGGCGAGCTCGGCCTGGCCGAGCCCGAAGAGACCGGCAACGATTTCCGCAGCAATGCCGCGATCAAGGCGATCGCGGCGGCGCAGGCGGCCAAGCTCCCCTCCTTCGCCGATGATTCCGGCATCGTCGTCGACGCGCTGGATGGCGCGCCCGGCATCTACAGCGCGCGCTGGGCCGGGCCGTCCAAGGACTTCAACGCCGCGATGACGCGTATCGAGCGCCTGCTGCAGGAGCGCGGCGCCACCACGCCCGACAAGCGCAAAGCCCACTTCGTCTCGGCGCTCTGCGTTGCCTGGCCCGACGATCATCTCGAAGAGGTCGAGGCGCGCGTCGACGGCACGCTGGTCTGGCCGCCGCGCGGCACCGCCGGCTTCGGCTACGATCCGATGTTTTTGCCCGACGGCCACGACCGTACCTTCGGCGAGATGACCAGCATCGAGAAGCACGGCCTGCCGCCGCTCGGCCTTGGCCTGTCGCACCGTGCCCGCGCCTTCGTGAAACTGGCGGAGATCTGCCTTGAGCCGCGCTAAGGAAGCCTTCGGCGTCTACGTGCACTGGCCGTTCTGCCTGTCGAAGTGCCCCTATTGCGACTTCAACAGCCATGTCCGCCACGCCGCGATCGACGAGGCGCGGTTCGCTTCGGCTTTTGCGCGCGAGATCGCCGCGACCGCCGAGCGCGCGCCGGGTCGCGAGGTCACCTCGATCTTCCTCGGCGGCGGCACGCCGTCGCTGATGCAGCCCGCAACCGTCGGTGCCGTGCTCGATGCGATCGGCAAGCACTGGACGGTGGCGAAGGACGCCGAAGTGACGCTGGAGGCGAACCCGACCAGCGTCGAGGCCACCCGCTTTGCCGGCTATCGCACCGCCGGCGTCAACCGCGTCTCGCTCGGCGTGCAGGCGCTCGACGACGCCTCGCTGAAGGCGCTGGGCCGTCTGCACAATGCGCGCGAAGCGCTCGATGCCGTCGCCATCGCCCGCCGCTCTTTCGACCGCTATTCGTTCGACCTGATCTATGCCCGCCCCGACCAGACGCCGGCGATGTGGGCCGATGAGCTGCGTCTCGCGATCGATGAAGCGGCCGAGCATCTGTCGCTCTATCAATTGACGATCGAGGAAGGCACGCCATTCTTCGGCCTGCACCAGGCCGGCAAATTGAAGACGCCGGACGAGGCCGTCGCGCGCGCCCTCTACGACGTCACGCAGGAGACCTGCGACAAGCTCGGCCTGCCCGCCTACGAGATCTCCAACCACGCGCGGCGCGGCGCCGAGTGCCGGCACAATCTGGTCTATTGGCGCGGCGAGGAATATGCCGGCATCGGCCCCGGCGCGCATGGCCGCCTCGACATCGACGGCGTCAGGCACGCGACCGCCACCGAGAAGCGTCCCGAAGCCTGGCTGATGCGGGTCGAGACAAACGGTCATGGCGTCGTCACCGACGAGTTCCTCAACAGCGAGGAACGCGCCGACGAATTCCTGCTGATGGGGCTGCGTCTCGCCGAAGGCATTGACCCCGAGCGCTACCAGGCCCTTTCGGGCCGCCCGCTCGATCCCAAGCGCATCGCGCTTCTGCGCGAGGAAGGCGCCATCACCGTGGATGCAACGGGACGGCTGCGCGTGACGAGCAGCGGTTTTCCGGTGCTGGATGCGGTGGTCGCGGATCTCGCGGCGTAAGTTCTCTCCCCATCTACGAGGCGATCAGGCCCCAAAGCTCTTCGGCGAGCCCGCGACCGCCACGCCGCCGCCTTGCGTCACCTTCATCACGGCAAGCCCACGCTCGTTAGTGCCATCGGGCCGGAAGCGGAACAGGCCGTCGATGCCGGCAAAGCCGGAGGGATTGGTGAGCACGTCGGGTGAGAAGCGCGTGGTGCCTTGCGTGCGCGCCAGTGCGGCGACGAGGGCGACCGCATCATAGGCGAGCGTCGCGGTGCGGATCGGCTCGGCGCCGTATTTGGTGCGATAGCGGCCGGAGAAGGCGCGAAAGCCGGCCGGGTCCGGCGCGGCATAGAGGCCGCCTTGCAGCGCGGCGCTGGCATAGACGCGCGGGCTGTCCCACAGCCCGGTGCCGAGCAGCTGGATATTGCGCAAATTCGCGCCCGCCGCCGTCATCGCATCCGCCACCGACACCACGGCATCCCCGTCATCGGCAATGAACAGCGCATCCGCGCTGCCGAGCTGCTGTGCCACGGTCCGCGCCGGGGTGGCGCGATCGGCGCCGTATTTTTCGAACGCAATGATGCGCCCGCCACGCCGTGGCACAGCGGCCTTCACGGCGGCTTCGACGACATTGCCATAGGCATTGTCGGGCACGAGCACGGCGACGGAGCGCTTTCCGATGCTGGCGGAATATTCGACGATGCGGTTGACGTCGGACTCCGGCAGGAACGAGAGCAGATAGACGCCGCGTCCGGCGATGCTGGAATCGGTTGAGAACGCGATCACCGAGATGCCGCGCGTGCGCGCGACCTGGGCCACCGCCGGCACCGACTGCGCGAACAATGGCCCCAGGATGATCTCGGCACCCTCGTCGACCGCCTGCTGCGCGCCCGCTTGCGCGCCTTGCGGGCTGCCATTGTCGTCCTTGATCAGCAGCTGGATGTTCGGATTCTGGAACTCGGCCAGCGCCATCTCGGCGGCGTTGCGCATGGATTGCGCCGCAAGGCCGGCATTGCCGGCGGCCGAGAGCGGCAGGATCACCGCGACCTTCACCCCACCGGTGCCCGCGGTGGTGCCCTGCTGCGGCGGGCCGGCCGGCTGGGCCGGCGGCGCGGAAGAACTGGAGAAAGGGTTTGAGAACTGGCTGAGACTTTGCTGCACGCCGGCGCAGGCCGACAGCAAGGGCGTTCCGAGCAGCAGGCCAAGCGCACTCCGCCGGGTCGCTCCTGACATCAGGGTCCCCTGGACGGGAGACTTCAAATCGCGCGGGCCCACCATGCAGCTTCTCTTCTAACCAGCGATCGCCAGCCGGTCACAACACTCATTCCGCGACACAAGCCGCGGATTCAGGCATATTGTCGGCAAATAGTTAACTAAAACAAAAGGATAACGATCGCTTAACGCGGCCGCACCTTAGAGTTCCGGCTAGCTGTCCACCCGTCCATCATCCAGCATCAAGGCGGCGTTTCCGTCGTGAATATGACGCTGATGCTTCATTCTCTGGGGAATGTGATGCCTGCCGGATCACATTCCAGTCCCCCTCAATCCTTACCTCGCCCCTCGCCTCGGCACGATCTTTTTCCAGGAGCCGGTTCCCAGCCCTGCCGTTCGTGCCTAAGTTGACTTCATTATGCGCGCAAAGCCGGCCTCGATAAATACGCCTGAAGCCCAAGATGCCGCCCCGCGCGGGTTCTCCATCGACGCCCATCGCCTCGCAGCGCCGAAGGCGGCGCCGGGCCTCCATCTGGTCGCGACCCCCATCGGCAACCTCGGCGATATCACGGTCCGCGCGCTCCAGACGCTGGCGGGCGTCGATGTCATCGCCTGCGAGGACACCCGCATCACCCGCCGCCTGACCGAGCGCTACGCCATTGCCGCGCAGCTCAAGCAATATCACGAGCACAACGCGGAAGCCGCGCGCCCGAAAATCCTGGAAGCACTTGCGGCCGGAGGTTCGGTCGCCCTGGTCTCGGATGCCGGCACCCCGCTGATCTCCGATCCCGGCTTCAAGCTGGTGCGCGAGGTCTGCGCGGCCGGCCACGCGGTCTATGCGCTGCCCGGCCCATCCTCCGTGCTCGCCGCGCTGTCGGTCGCGGCGCTGCCGACCCACCGCTTCTTCTTCGAGGGTTTCCTGCCGGCCAAATCCGCCGCGCGAAAATCGCGCCTTGCCGAGCTCGCCCGCATCGACGCGACGCTGGTGATGTTCGAATCCGGCAACCGCGTGCAGGACACGCTGGCCGAGCTCGCCGAGATCATGGGGACGCGCGAAGCCGCGATCTGCCGCGAGCTGACGAAGCTGCACGAGGAGATTTCGCGTGCACCACTGAGCGACCTGGCGCGCGACGCTGATGCGCTGGAGACCCGCGGCGAGTTCGTGCTGGTGATCGCCCCACCCGCTGCGGACGCCGAGCTGCTGACATCGGATGCGCTGGACGGCCTGCTGCGCGAGCAGCTCGCCGCGCACAGCGTCAAGGATGCCGTGGCGCATGCGGTCGCGCTGTCGGGCCGGCCGCGCCGCGAGGTCTATGCCCGGGCGCTCGAGCTTGCAAAGGACCTGCGGGGCGGCAATGGCGAAGACTGAGGTCCCGGCGGAACCGAAAATCGCCTCGCCCGAGCGCGTCGCCGCGTTCCGCACCGGCCTCTCGGCCGAGAGCCGCGCCGCCGCCTATCTCATGGCCAAGGGCTATCGCATTCTCGCCAAGCGCTATCGCACGCCTCATGGCGAGATCGACATCGTGGCGCGCCGCCGCAATCTGATCGCCTTCGTCGAGGTCAAGGCGCGCGCGAGCCTCGATGACGCCGCCTTTGCCGTGACGCCGCGCCAGCAGCAGCGCATCATCAACGCTGCGCAAGGCTGGCTCGTGGCGCATCCCGAGCATGCCGAATTCGAATTGCGATTCGACGCCATGCTGATTGCGCCGCGGTCACTTCCGCGCCATGTGTTGGCGGCATTCGACGCCTCGACCTGAAAGGCAGACCATGAAACTGAACGTCGCCGTCCAGATGGATCCCATCGCCCGCATCAACATCAAGGGCGATTCCACCTTTGCGCTGCTCCTGGAGGCGCAGAAGCGCGGCCACGGCCTGTCCTATTACACGCCCGACAAGCTCTCGATGGTCGGGGACGAGATCGTCGCGCCGGTTCAGCTCCTCACCGTGCGCGACGAGCCCGGCGACCATTTCACCCTCGGCGAGCCCAGGCGCGAGGCGCTCAACGGCTTCGACGTCGTGCTGCTCCGCCAGGACCCGCCGTTCGACCTCGCCTACATTACCTCGACGCATTTCCTGGAGCGGATTCATCCGAAGACGCTGGTCGTCAACGATCCGGCCTCGGTGCGCAACGCGCCCGAAAAGCTGTTCGTGATGAACTTTCCGCAGCTGATGCCGCCGACCCTGATCTCGCGCGACCTCGACGAGATCAATGCCTTTCGCGACAAGCACGGCGCGGTGGTGATGAAGCCGCTGCACGGCCATGGCGGCGCCGCGGTGTTCCGCGTGATGCCGCAGGACATGAATTTCGGCTCGCTGTTCGACATGTTCTCGGTCACCTTCAAGGAGCCCTGGGTGATCCAGCAATTCATCCCCGAGGTGAAGCACGGCGACAAGCGCATCATCCTCGTCAACGGCGAGTTCGCCGGCGCGGTGAACCGCGTGCCGGCCGCGGACGACCTTCGCTCCAACATGGTGCGCGGCGGCGCTGCGCAGGAGACCGAGCTCACCCCGCGCGAGCGCGAGATCTGCGCCACCGTCGGGCCGGCGCTGCGCGAACGCGGCCTGCTATTCGTCGGCATCGACGTCATCAACGGCAACCTCACCGAGATCAACGTGACATCGCCGACCGGCATCCGCGCCATCGCCCGGCTCGGCGGCCCGGACGTTGCGGCGAAGATCTGGGACGCGATTGAAGCGAAGCGGAAGAAGTAGGGGCTATGGCGATTGCGTTGGAGCGTTCGTGATCTCTCTCCAACGTCGTCCCGGCGAAGGCCGGGGCGACACCTTTAGTGTCGCGCGTGGCTTCCATCTCATGAGCGGGCCACCCCTCCAGCGCCCACACCACTAACCATCCGTTCACCATGACGCCGCGCGCGTCGTGCGAACGAACGAGCTGGCTTGCGTGAAACTACGGGGCCGCTGGCCGACCCAATAACGCCGCGTTCACCATCCGCCGAAAACCCGCGGCGTGACCGGCCATCACATTCAGTCTCGCAACACCCCTTATACTTTTACTCCCTACTCATCGACACGGGGAACCCGCCAGGTGCGGTCCGAGTGCCCCGCGTAAGAGTAGAAGCGTATGAATACCGCACGCATTGTCGTTCTCGTCATCGCACTGGGCGCCGGCGGCGTCGCTGCCTATCTGGCGAGCGGTTATCAGAACGCGCCCGCTCCGGTTCTGCCTGTCGCCGAGAACCTGCCGACGGTCGAGGTCCTGATCGCGAAGAACGACATCGGGCTCGGCCAGGCCGTCAAGCCCGAGGACCTGCAATGGCAGACCTGGCCGGCGGCGACTGCGAGCAACGCCTTCATCCGCCGTGATAGCAGGCCCGAGGCGCAAACCCAGATCGCCGGCTCGATCGCGCGCGTGCCCTTGATGCAGGGCGAGCCGATCCGCGAGCAGAAGCTGGTCCGGGCCGAAGGCTCCGGCTTCATGGCCGCGATCCTGCCCTCCGGCATGCGGGCCGTCTCCACCGAAATTTCAGCCGAAACTGGCGCCGGCGGCTTCATCCTGCCGAACGACCGCGTCGACATCGTGCTGACCCGACGCCTGAAGAATCCCGACGCCAACGGCGCGACCGCAGGCAACGACCTCATCCTGTCCGAGGTCATCCTGACCAACATCCGCGTGCTCGCGATCGACCAGGCGCCGAAGGAGAAGGACGGCCAGACCGCCGTGATCGGCAAGACCGTCACGCTCGAGCTCAAGCCCGACCAGGTCGCCACGCTGTCGGCGGCGCGACAGGGCGGCACGCTCCAGCTCGCGCTGCGGAGCATCGCCGATGCCAAGGCCGTGGAGAGCCCGGTCGAGGAACAGGCGGCCAAGCGTTCCGACGGCGTCAACGTGATCCGCTACGGGGTACAGGCGCGGCAACAGACGTCACAGAAGTGATGATGGG
>JAFAEZ010000064.1 GCA_023423775.1 Pseudomonadota bacterium | reverse complement strand
CCCAGGCCAGCATCTGGCGGCGCCGCTCCAGCACCGTGCGCAGGCGCGGTGTGCGGGTGTCCTGCACGTAGAGCTCGATATAGGCCTGATACGCCTCGACGGTGTCCTCGGTGATCACCAGCTCATAGGCGGCCATGGCCGGCTTGCCGCGCAATTCCTTGCGCCAGTCCTCGAGGCTGCGCGTGCCGCCGGCGAGCGCCATCGCGGATGCGCCGGGCAGAGTGGGCGTGCTGCCGCTGCTCTCGCCGAAGAACTTGAAGTCGGTGGTCAGCGACGAGCTTTCCCAGGGGATCTGCCGGCCGTCGGTCGATTGTGCCACGGCGACGCGGATGCGCTTGAACACCTCCTCGATCGGCAGATTGGGCTGCTTTGCGACGGTCAGCACGGCCGCGGTGTAGGGGCTGTCGATGCCGTTGCCGTCCTCCGCCTCGGCTCCGGGCGAGGTCGAATAGGAGATGAAGGAGCCGGGCGCGCCGGCCTTGGTGTCGACGATCGCCAGCCCGTGTCCGGCGCCGCTGAGCGCGGGGAACGGATTGTTGCGGCAGGCATCCAGCATGAAGATGCGCGCCCGCGTCGGCAGCGCGCCCAGCGTGTTGAGCATGTCGTTCAGCCGCACGCCCTGGAGCGGAATGTCGGCCTCGCGCTTGGGATCGAGATCGACGGGAACGAGATAGTTCTCGCCGTCGATCTGCAGGCCATGGCCGGCATAGAACACCAGGGCGACGGTATCGGCGCCGCTGGCGCTGACCTTGCCGGCGAAATCCGAGATCGCCGCGCGCATCTCGGATTGCGCCAAATTCGCAGCCGTGGTGACGGTGAAGCCGGCATTGCCGAGCAGCTCCGTCATGCCCTTGGCATCGTTGGCGGCGTTGGGCAGCGCCGGCACCGTGCGATAGGCGGATTGGCCGATCACCAGCGCGAGCCGCGCTTCGGCGGCGGCGCCGGTCGGCGTCAACGCCTGTGCGAGCGCGAGAATGCCCGATGCAAGCAGCAAACTGGAAAAGGCTGGACGGCGCATGACATCACCTCCATCGGCAATGCGCGAGGATGTCACTTTTTCTAGGAGGCCGCCAAGAGTCCGTCTGTGCTCTGGATCACGTTCGCCGTGCGGCAAATTGGGGCAGGGCGTCTGCCGGACCCGGGAGCATCGTTGCGGCTTGATCCATGTGAATTGTGCATCGATCCATGCATCAATTGGATCGATGCCAGCTCTGCGCGAAAGCGGCGTTGCGCAGATCAGGCTGCAGGTCGACACTCATCGCAAATCTGCGGGAATTCAGGTGGTTTCGTCGCGCTTGCGGACCACTGCTGCGCTTCGCGCGGCTCAGTGATGGCGGGCGGCCACGCTTGCCTGTGCCGTCGCTTTGGCCATACAGTCGACGCAACAGGCTGCGGCAACGACTGCGGCGAACAAAAAAGATAATGTGGGAGAGACCGCGCCATGACCATCGTGCCCGTGAACCGTCGCGCGTTCATCAAGTCATCCGCGGCGGTCACCGCCGGTCTCGTGCTCTCCCCCGCCATCATCGGCCGCGCCGAAGCTGCGACGCTGAAGCTGAAATGCTCCTCCTCGCTGCCGAACGATCCCAAATTCGCCAACGGCCGCGTCTACTATGACAATCTCGTCAAGAATCTGAAGGCGAACGGGCTCGGTGAGCAGATCGAGGTCGCATTCTTCCCCGACAACCAGCTCGGCCAGGAGATCGACGTCATCAACTCGGTGAAGCTCGGCGTCATCGACCTCATGGTGTCGGGCTCGTCGATCTCGGCCAATCTGGTCCCGCTGGGCGGCACCTTCGATCTCGGCTTTCTGTTCTCGAGCTTTCCGCAGCAGACCAAGGCCTTCGAGGCCGGCGCCGCCAAGCCGATCGAGGACGCGCTGCTCAAGGGCGGCAACATCCGCGTCATTGCCTGGGCCTACAATTTTGGCTCGCGCAGCGTGCTGGCGAAGAAGCCGGTGAAGACGCCGGAGGATCTCGCCGGCCTCAAGATCAGGACGCTGCCCAATCCCGTCATCACGGAATGCCTGCGGCTGATGGGCGCCGCCGCGACGCCGCTGGCGTTCGGCGAGATCTACACGGCCTTGCAGGCCGGCGTGCTCGACGGCCTGGAGCACGATCCGCCGACGATCCTGGCCAGCAAGTTCTTCGAAACCGCGAAATTCTACGCGCTGACGCAGCACAATTTCTCGCCGCTCGCGATCTATTTCAGCGACATGACCTTCAACCGCATGGACCCGAAGCTGCGCGAAGGTTTCCTCGATGCCGCCAGGAAGGCCGCGGCCGATACCCGTGCCCATGGGCTTGCGGTCGAGAAGGAGGCGCTGGCGGCCTTGACCGAGAAGGGCGTGACGGTGGCCGAATGCGACCGCGAGGCATTCAAGAAACGCGTCGCGCCGCAGACCGAGAACTTCATCAAGGCGCGGCCTGACTCGAAGGCCGTCATCGACATCGTCCGCGCGACGCAAGCCTGAGATGACCAAATCCGACGTGGCAATCACCGCCGCCGGGCCCGTCGCGGGCGGCCGCCACGGCAGCATCGCGCTGCTGCTGCGCGCCAGCGACGCGATCGCGGCTGCCCTGCTCGCTGCCGACCTCGTCGTGGTCTGCGCCTCCGTGCTGCTGCGCTTCTTCTTCAATGCGCCGGTCGAATGGTCGGACGACGTCGCGCGGGGGCTGATGGTCGGCTCGGCTTTCTTCGGGGCGGCGAGTGCGCTCGCGCGCGGCGAGAATGTCGGCGTGTCGTTCTTTCGCGATCTCTTGCCCCAACGGCAACGCGCGCTGGTCGATGCCGCGAGCGCCCTGCTGGTCGTGCTGATCTCGGGCTATGTCGCTTACCACGCCGTCAAGCTGGGCGCGCTGACGGCGGGCCAGACCACCGGCTCAGGTCTGCCGCTGGAGCTGACCTTCTACCCGATGGGCATCGGCGCGCTGTTCATGACGGTGTTCGCGATCGATCATCTCTGCGCGCGGCCACTCCCCGACATTGTCAGGGGCCTCGTCGCCATCGTCGTCGTGTCCGGCCTCTATCTCGCCTGGGATTACCTGTCGCCGTCCTCGGTGCCGTCGGCCGGCACGCTGATGTTCGTCGGATTCTTCGCCACCCTGTTCGGCGGGTTGCCGATCGGCTTTGCGCTGGCGCTGGCCGCGCTGATCTTCATCTGGGTCGAGGGCGCGCTGCCCGGCGTCATCTTCGCGCAGCAGATGGCGCGCGGCATCGACAATTTCGTGCTGCTCGCGATCCCCTTCTTCATCCTCGTCGGCTACCTCATGGAAGCCAACGGCATGTCGGTGCGCCTGATCGAGCTCTTGCAGCGCGCGGTGGGCCGCATGCGCGGCGGCCTCAACGTCGTGATGGTGGCCTCGATGGTGCTGTTCTCCGGCATCTCCGGCTCCAAGATGGCGGACGTCGCCGCGGTCGGCTCGGTGCTGATTCCGGCGGCGCGCCGCTCCAAGCAGAACCCGGGCGGCGCGGTGGCGCTGCTGGCGGCCTCCGCCGTGATGGCGGAGACCATTCCGCCCTGCATCAACCTGATCATCCTCGGCTTCGTGGCGAATTTGTCGATCGGCGGCCTGTTCGTCGCCGGTCTGTTGCCGTCGGCGCTGATGGCGCTGGTGCTGATCGCGGTCTCCATCATCTTCGGCAAGCGGCCTGCGCAGGTCGAGGAGGTCGAGCCGCAGATGCCGGTGTCGGGGCTGTGGAGCGGCGCCATCGCCTCGTTCGGCCTCATCTTCATGATCTTCTTCGGCTTCAAGAGCGGCTTTGCCACCGCCACGGAGATATCGGCGTTCGCCGTCGCCTATGCGCTCGTCGTCGGCAGCGTGGTGTTCCGCGAGCTCGGCTTCAAATCGGCCGCGCACAGCTTCGTGCAGGCGGCGACGCGTGCCGGCCTCGTGCTGTTCATCGTCGCCGCCGCGCAATCGTTGGCATTCACGCTGACCCTGCAGCAGGTGCCGCATGCGGTCGGTGACTTCATGCTCGGCCTGTCCAAGACCTCGGGCGTCTGGCTGTTCATCCTGCTCGCGATCGCCGTGCTGATCGTGATGGGTTCGGTGCTGGAGGGCGCGGCGGCGCTGATCATCTTCGGGCCGCTGCTGATGCCGGTCGCCGTGCAGCTCGGTATCGATTCCCTGCATTTCGGCGTCGTGCTCGTCATCGCGATGGGCATCGGGCTGTTTGCGCCGCCGCTCGGGCTCGGGCTTTACGGCGCCTGCCTGATCGGCAATGTGCCGATCGAGCAGACGGTGAAGCCGATCATGGGCTATCTCGGCCTCTTGTTCCTCTGCCTGCTCCTCATCGCCTTCGTGCCATCGCTCTCGACCGCGCTGCCGCGCGCGTTCGGCTACTGAAGGAATTCGTATCGTGAAAGTCCTGCTGGCCCACACGCCGGAAATGCGGCGCAACTACTACGGCGATCGCAGCCTGAACGGCTTGCGCGCGGCCGCCGAGGTCATCCTGCACGAGGGGAACGATCCGCTCGACGCCGCCGGCCTCGTGCGCGCGGCGAGCGACGCTGACATCATCGTGGCCGACCGCATGACGGAGGGCCGCGGCGAGATCTTTGCGCAATTGCCCCGCTTGCGGGCCTTCGTCCGTTGCGCCGTCGACATCCGCAACGTCAATGTCGAGGCCGCCTCGCAAGCCGGCGTGCTCGTCACCCGCGCCGGTCCCGGCTTCGTGCAGGCGGTCGCCGAGCTCGCGCTCGGCTTCATGGT
>JAFAEZ010000111.1 GCA_023423775.1 Pseudomonadota bacterium | reverse complement strand
ATGCACAGGACCGGCACGGCCTGCGGATTGAAGAAGATGTGCCGGCGGCGCAGCGCGGCCACCGCCGCCGGCTCCTGTTTCTCGAAACGCGCGGCGCGGAGCACGGGCCGGCCGGCGAGACCGGCCGCCGCCGCAGCCGTCGCGCAATCATTTTCGCCGACCATGAGCAGGCGAGCGGCGTCCGGGGCCTCCGCGTACCGCGGCAGGGCGCGCACCTCGGGGACCAGCGTTAGATAGCGGGCGCTGCCTTCCTCGACAGCGAGGTCGTCCCCCGCCTCGAAGATCCAGCCTGGCACCAGCGCGGCCGCGCCCTGCAGGTCGATGGCGTCGTGGGACGCAGCCAGGCCCTTGCCGAGGAGGATGACCAGAGCGGCCACCACCAGAGCTTGGCGCCGGTCCCAGCTTCGCGCCGCCAACACGCCGAAGCACAGGCTCGCCACGGCGGCGATGGCGAGAAACATCCGCGGCTGCGGGTCGATCGCCAGGCCATAGGTCAGGGCACCGAACAGCAAGGCGGCGGCGGCGATGAGGAAGAGCAAGGGCCGGCCGCCCGCTTCCGGCACCCCCAGATGGCGTCGCTCCAGGAACAGAAAAACAAAGGCGCAGGCGAGGGTCAGCGCCATCCACGGGTGAACAAGCAGGTTGAGCAGGCCGTCCACGGTCCAGTGCACCGAGAGGCCCATGCCTTTGCGCCAGCCATCGATATAGGCCGGGTTGAACAGGGGGCTCTGGCTCAGGTCGACGCTGGCCGCCAGCACCGGCGTCGGGATCCGCGTGTGGGCGAGCGACAGCTTCCACGACAGGAGGGGATCGCCCGCCCACAGGCTGTAGACTCCAGCTTCGAGCAGGAGCAGCGCGAGCAAGCCGGCGAGGAAATGCGGGATCCAGCGCCGCCGGTCCATCATCCACAGGCAGGCGAGGAACAAAGGCAGCAACGGCAGCGCCGTGGGCCTGGTCATGATCGCCAAGGCCAGCATGGCCCCGCTCGCCGCGATCCAGCTGCCGCGGCCGCTGCGCCAGGCCGATTGCAGGCAGAAGAGAGCCGCGATCGCGAAGGCCAGTTCGGGAATGTCGACGTTGAGCTCGAGCAGGCGGCCCGAAAAAGCCGGGGTCGCGACCAGAGCGAGGCCGGCGAGCAAAGCTGCGCCGCGGCCATATTGCCGCTGAACCATGAGCGCGAACAGCATGATCGCGGCCACGCCATAAGCGAGCGGCACGATCGCGATCGTCGCGCGGCTCTCGCCGAACAGCCACAAAGCCCCGGCCAAAGGCGCCACCAGCGGGAAGCGGCGCCCCCAATGATCGTGCGGCAAACAGAGGCCATGCTCGGCCCCGCAGCGGGCCGCCTGCAGATATTGCCAGTCATCGCCGGCGCGGCCGAGGAAGCCGGGCGTGCCCAGCGCGAGCACCAGCAGGGTGAATAGGAACAGCGCGGTCAGCGGAGAACGGGCGAGCGAGCGCCAGGCGCCTTCGCCGAACCCTGCGCGCGGCGCGCTCCCAATGGTCGCCCCTTGAGTCATCCGCCGAGCGTTAGGCAGGCGGTGCTAAAATGCGCTTAAGGCCCCCGTCCGTCGCGTCCCAGCCGCAACAGGCCGCCAGAAAAGTATCCGCCCGAAAGCCCAGCGCCTTCCATTTTGCCCTGCGAATCACTAGATGCGGCCAGTAATTTTGCTTCCAGGAGAAACAGCTATACGTCCCCCTCTCAACAGGCGCCCGATGGCGCCCCCGATGAACGGCCCTCGCTTCAACGAATTCATCTCGTCTCCGCGCGTGCGCGTGATCGATGAGAATGGCGACAATCTCGGGGTCATGCTGACCGCGGAAGCGATCGAACAGGCTGCCGAAGTCGGGCTCGAC
Source organism: Pseudomonadota bacterium (assembly GCA_023423775.1). Lineage (GTDB taxonomy): Bacteria > Pseudomonadota > Alphaproteobacteria > Sphingomonadales > Sphingomonadaceae > Allosphingosinicella. The sequence continues at coordinate 6,484 of JAFAEZ010000111.1, read as the reverse complement.
CTTGTCGAGGTTTCTCCCAACGCCGATCCGCCCGTCGCCAAGTTCCTCGACGTGGGCAAATACAAATATGAGGCCCAGAAGAAGGCCAATCTCGCGCGCAAGACGCAGCGGACGCAGGAGATCAAAGAGATCAAGATGCGTCCCAACATCGACGACCATGATTACGACACGAAGATGAAGAAGGTGAACGACTTCATCGGCGAGGGCGACAAGGTCAAGGTGACGTTGCGTTTCCGCGGCCGCGAGCTCGCTCATGGCGAACTCGGCATGCGCCTCCTGCAGCGCGTCCAGGCCGATGTCGCCGAGACCGCGAAGGTCGAGCAGCATCCGCGCATGGAAGGCCGCCAGATGCTGATGGTGCTGGCGCCGAAATAAGGCCAGATCGCACCCCGGCGCGACTGCGTGCCGGCCGATCCGATGCTGATGACCAAATAAAAGCCCGTCTCTCCACCCGGTGGAGGGGCGGGCTTTCCGTTACGGCATCCTGATCGGGATCTTGTTGTTGGTTGCTTTCTGCAACTCGATTGTTGCTCAATTGCCATAGACGCAAGCACAGGTCGCGGGAAACTGCGGATTCCGGCTGGCGGGTGCTGCGGCTTTTCAGTACTCCTTCCCCAAACAAAATGAATTGGAGGGGAAGATGAGTAAGTCCTTTTGGTTGATCTCCGTGGCCGCAACGGCGCTCGCGACTCCCGCTTATGCCCAGGACCAGACGACGCCGACCGACCAGACCTCGCCGGTCCAGCAGGCCGCCGACGTCGACCAGGGCAACGAACAGGACATCATCATCACCGCCCAGGGCCGCGCCCAGGTGTTGCAGGACGTTCCGCTCGCCGTCTCCGCGGTCAATGCCGAGGCGATGCAGAATAGCGGCGCCTCCGACATCCGCGCCCTCAACCAGCTCGCGCCGTCGCTGCTCGTCTCGTCGACCGGCTCGGAAGCCAACGGCTCGGCCCGCATCCGCGGCATCGGCACCGTCGGCGACAATCCCGGCCTCGAAAGCTCGGTCGCCGTCTTCATCGACGGCGTCTACCGCTCGCGCACCGGCGTCGGCCTCAACGAGCTCGGCGAAATCGAGCGCGTCGAAGTGCTGCGCGGGCCGCAGGGCACCCTGTTCGGCCGCAACGCCTCGGCCGGCCTGCTCAACATCATCACCAAGAAGCCCAACCTCAACGAGATGGAGGGCTATGCCGAAGCGACCTATGGCAATTACGATTATTGGCGCCTCGGCGGCGGCCTGACCGGCCCGATCGGCGATTCCGGCCTCGGCTACCGTCTCGACGCGGTCTGGTCGCAGCGCGACGGCTTCCTCAAGAACTTTACCCCTGGCGGCGGCAGCGAAGAGCGGATCAACGACCGCGACCGCATCTTCGTCCGCGGCCAATTGCTCTACGAGCCGACCGACGCCCTCGAGATCCGCCTGATCGGCGACTATACGCACCGCGACGAGAGCTGCTGCGGCGCCGTTTACATCTCGACCCGCGAGACGTTCGACCCGACTCCGGGCGCTCCCGGCACCAACGCCAATGGCGACTTCGCGGTCGCGCCGAACAACCGCATCGTCGACATCCTGACCAGCCTCGGCGGCGTTCTCCCCTCTGCGGGCGATCCGTTCAACCGGCTGGTCGCACTGACCCCCGGCCGCACGTATCGCAATACGACCGAGGATTATGGCGGCTCGCTCCAGGTCGATTACGACATGGGCTTCGGCGCGCTGACCTCGATCACGTCCTACCGCGAATATAAATCGGGCGGCGCCGCCGACATCGATTACGGCAATGTCGACATCGCGTTCCGCGCCGACGACGGCAACGCCTTCCGCCAGTTCAAGACCTTCACCCAGGAGCTGCGCCTGCAGGGCTCGGCGTTCGGCGACAAGCTCGACTGGCTGTTCGGCGGCTATTACGCCAACGAGAAGCTGCACGTCGCCGACAACACGATGTTCGGCAGCCAGTATGGCGCGTTCGCCGCCTGCCGCATCGTCGCCACCGTCAACCCGGCCGCCGCGCTCCGTAACCCGGCCAATGCGGGCTGCCTCAGCCCGGCCGGCCGCGCGATCCTGACCGGCGCGCTGCCCGGCACGACGCCGGCCTTCGGCCCGTTCACCGCTGCGATCATCGCCGGCATCGATCGTCTCAGCCAAGTCAACAACATGGGCGACATCCGCGCCAATTACCGGCAGGACAGCGAGAATTTCGCCTTCTTCACGCACAATATCTTCAACATCACCGATCAGCTCGCGCTGACGCTCGGCGCGCGCTACACGAACGAGGTCAAGAAGTTCGAAGGCGACTTCAACAACAACAACACGATCTGCCCGGTCCAGCAGGCGAATCTCAGCCCGTTCCTGGTCAACCCCGCCGTGCCCGCGAACCTGCGGACGCTGATCGGTGGCATCGTCACGCTGACCTGCCAGGGCAATTCGAGCGTCGCGCTCAACGCCCTCGACCTCAGCGACAAGCGCAAGGAAGACGAGTGGACCGGTACGGCCATCCTTTCCTACAAGCCCAATGACGACCTGCTGCTCTACGGCAGCTTCTCCAAGGGCTATAAGGCAGGCGGCTTCAACCTCGACCGTTCTGCGCTCGGCACCCGCCCGATCCAGAGCCGCACCGCCGCGCTCTTCCCGATCACGCCGGCCGACGTTTCCGATCTCCAATTCGACGCTGAGAAGGTCGACGCCTATGAGATCGGCCTCAAATATTCGGGCCGCGGCTTCACCTTCAACGTGGCGGCATTCCGTCAGCTGTTCACCGATTTCCAGCTGAACACGTTCAACGGCTCGGTATTCATCGTCCAGAACATCAACAGCTGCCAGACCGATCTCGGCGGCGGCGACACGGACGCGTCCACCACGACCGGCGCCTGCGCGCCCGACGACCTGCGCGCCGGCGTCCGCTCGCAGGGCATCGAGCTCGAATCCTCCTTCTCGCCGCACCCGGACATCGCGATCACGGCGGGCTACACCTTCGCCAAGACCAAGTATCGCCGGAACCTGGTCGGCATCGACGGAGAACCGCTCGATCCGGCGCTGTTCCTCCTCGCGGGCGACAATATGTCGAACGCGCCGGAGCATGTGGTCACGACCTCGTTCGCCTACACGCCGGAACTGGGTGTCAGCGGCCTTTCGGGCCTCTTCTACATCGATGGCCGCCTGACCTCCGACTACAATACCGGTTCGGACCTGGCCCCGGAGAAGGAGCAGGACAGCTACTTCATCGTCAATGCGCGTGCGGGCGTCCGCGGGCCGGACAATCGCTGGTCGCTCGAGGTCTGGGCGCAGAACCTGTTCGACGTGAAATATCAGCAAGTCGGCTTCAACTCGCCGTTCCAGGGTGCGGGCAGCGTCGCCAACGTCACCCATTTCGGCGGCACGGCCAACCAGATCTACTCGTCCTACCTGGCCGAGCCGCGCACCTACGGCGTGACGGTTCGCACCCGCTTCTGATCCGAAGCAAGAACAAGGAAGGGCCCTCGCCGGCGACGGCGGGGGCCTTTTCTTATGCGGCGGCGCGGCGGCGCATGCGGCTGCCGCCGGGGGCTTCGCGCCAATCGGCGGCTTTGAGCAGGCGCTCGCGCAGCGCCTTCAATTTGGCGGGGCTGGCGATCTTGGCGCCGTGCAGGTCGGTCACGTAGAAGACGTCGACCGCGCGCTCGCCATAAGTGGCGATATGAGCGGAGTGGATCGCCGCCTTCGATTGCGAGATCGCCTGGGCGAGGCCGCTGAGCAGAGCGGCGCGGTCACGCGCATTGACCTCGACCACGGTGTAGCGGTTGGACGCCTTGTCGTCGATGAACACCGCCGGCTTGATCTCGAACGCTTCGGCGCGGGTCAGCGGCAGCGCTTTCGCCTCCAGCCGTTCGGTCAGCGGCTCCTGCCCCGCGACCGCGTCCGCCACCGCGCGTTCGAGCCGCTCGAGCTGGTGGGGATCGGCGAAGGGCAGGCCCGCCGCGTCCTGAACCAGGAAATTGTCGAGCGCCATGCCGTCGCTGGTGGTGTGGATGCGCGCGTCGATGATGTTGCCGCCGACCAGGCTGATCGCACCGGCGACGCGATAGAAGAGGCCGGGCTGATCCTTGGCATAGACGGTGAGCAGGGTGGCGCCGCGTTCGGGCTGGATGCTGGTCGCCATCGGCGCCGTGGCACCGGGCGTGCGGTCGGCCGCGTCCATGAAGCGGGCGTTGCTTTCCAGCACCTCGATCGGCTCGGCGAGCCAGTAGCTGTCCGGCAGCCGCCAGGCGAGGCGCGTGAAATGGGGGTCGTCCCAGCCGAGCTTCGCGGCCAGCGCCTCCTGGACGCCGGCAACCCGTTCGCGCCGGCCCTTCTGCTTGTGGCCGAGCCGCAGCATCTCCTCGGCCGAGTCGAACAACTCGCGCAGCAGCTGGCGCTTCCATCCGTTCCACACTCCGGGCCCGACCGCGCGTATGTCGACGACGGTAAGCAGGAACAGCAGGCGCAGCCGCTCCATGCTCTTCACCTGGGCGACGAAGTCCTGGATCGTCTTGGGCTCGGCAAGATCCCGCTTGAAGGCGGTGGCCGACATCAAAAGGTGCCACCGCACCAGCCACGCCACCATCTCGGTCTCCGCCTCGGTCAGCCCGAAGCGCGGACAGAGCTGGTGCGCGACCTCGGCGCCGAGGACGGAATGGTCGCCGCCGCGCCCCTTGGCGATGTCGTGCAGCAGCACCGCGACATAGAGGACTCGCCGCGACGAGAGCTGCCGGAAAAGCGCGGTGGCGAGCGGATGATCCTCCTTGAGCGCGCCGCTCTCGATCCGCGACAGCAGGCCGATCGCCCGGATCGAATGCTCGTCGACGGTATAATGATGATACATGTCGAACTGCATCTGCGCGACGACGCGACCGAAATCGGGCACGAAACGGCCGAACACGCCGGCATCGTTCATCCAGCGCAGCACCGTTTCGGGATCGCGCGGCGAGGTGAGGATATCGAGGAACAGGGCGTTGGCGCGTGGGTCCGTCCGGATCTTGTGATCGATCAGCTTGGCGTCGCGGCCGGCGGCACGGATCGCAAGCGGGTGGACTTCGAGGCCGTGGAGATCGGCGAGCGCGAACATCTGGATCAGCCGGACCGGGTCTTCCCGGAGGAAATCGTCATGCGGCAGCGCCAGCCGGCCGCGATCGAGCACGAAGCCGTCAAGCTTGCGCGGGCGCCGGCGCAGCGCCGGCAGGCCGAACCGGCGACCGCTGCGCGCGAATTTCTCGTCGAGATGCGCGAGGAAGACGCCGGTGAGGTCGCCGACCGCTTTCGCGTGCAGGAAATAATGCTGCATGAAGCGCTCGACCGGCGACTTGCCGGGGCGGTCCGCATAATGCATGCGGCCGGCGATCTCGCGCTGATAGTCGAAGGTCAGCCGGTCCTCGGCGCGGTTGGCGATGAGATGGAGGTGGCAGCGCACCGCCCACAGGAAGCGCTCCGCCTTCTGGAACTGCCGTAATTCGTCGCGCGAGAGCAGGCCGACATCGACCAGTTCAGCGACGGAGCCGAGCTGATAGGCATATTTGCCGATCCAGAAGAGCGTGTGGAGATCGCGAAGGCCGCCCTTTCCTTCCTTGACGTTGGGCTCGACGACATAGCGGCTGTCGCCGAGCCTTTTGTGGCGGGCGTTGCGCTCGTCGAGCTTCTCGGTGACGAAGGTCTTGGCGTCCTCGCCCACCACTTCCTTGCGGAAGCGCGCCGCCGCCTCGTCATGCAGCGCTTCGTCGCCCCAGACGTAGCGCGCCTCTAGGAAGGCCGTACGGACCGTATGGTCCTCATGGGCGAGCCGGACGACATCGTCGACCGAGCGCGTCGCGTGGCCGACCTTCAGCTTCAGGTCCCAGAGTAGATAAAGCAGGGCTTCGATGACCTGCTCGGACCATCCGGTCGGCTTCCACGGCGTCACGAAGGTGATGTCGACATCCGAGTGGAGCGCCATCTCGCCGCGGCCGTAGCCGCCGACCGCTACCAGAGCGAGCCGTTCGCCCGCAGTCGGATTGGCGCGGGGATAAAGCTGCTCCGTGACGAAATCATAGGCCAGGCGCAGGACCTGATCGGTCAGGAAAGCGTAGCTGGACGCGATCTCGGTGCCGTTCCACGGCTTGGCCTCCAGCCGCCGCGCGATCTCTGCGCGGCCGTCGGCCAGCACCTGCTTCAGAAGCCGGGTCGCCGCCTGCTTGCGGGCGGGGAGGTCGGGTTCGCCGCGCAAAGCCTCCAGCGCGTCGGCGGCCGCGCGGCGATCGACGATGGCACGGCGGGACGGGATCGAGGCGAAGCGGGCGGCCATGCCCCAATCTAGGCGTCGCCGCGCTCCGCCGCCAGCCGCTTGAGCCGGTAGACCAGGTCGAGCGCCTCGCGCGGGCTGAGCGCGTCGGCATCCACGCCGGCGAGCGCCTCGGCCAGCGGATCGGGCGCCGGCTCCTCGGGCGCGGCCGCAGCGGCGAACAGGGGCAGATCGTCGAGGCCGGCGGCGATGCCGCCGGT
>JAFAEZ010000097.1 GCA_023423775.1 Pseudomonadota bacterium | reverse complement strand
GAAAAAGGGGCGCCCGGCCACGGCCGGTGCGCCCCTTTTCGCGTCCAGCGAAGGGAGGATCTCAGGCCGCGTCGGCCCAGTTTGACTTCCTGGTGCGGAGACGGATGCCGGCGCCGCGCATGGTCGCTTCGGCGAGCGGCAGCGCGGTCTCGCAGAAGCTGCACTCGGCAAGCACGCGGCCGACATACCATTGGGTGCGGCCGCAGCCCGGGCAGTGGTTCACCTCATGCTCGCGATAGACGGCGTGATAGCCGCGCACCGCGGGGTCATGCGCGAAATGTTCGTCGGGCGTGTGGATGATACCGGTGCTCAGCATGTCGAACCCTTCCTGCCCTCCCTAATATCACCGAGGGAGGTGCACGACGAACTGTTAGATTCTGTCGATGAACCGAATGTGACTGAACGTCACTCCGGAGCAACAATCTGGGTTAGTCAGGCCGCCGCTAAGAAGTGGTTACCACGTCATTGAGCACGGACCGCAGGACGCTCAATGGCCGCTCGCTTCATAAGCGCCGATGCCGGTTTCGGACCGCACCTGCTGCTCGTCGAAGCCGGCCCGGTCGACCGCGGCGCGGGGGCTGCGATCGAGCAGCGACACGATCCAGATCGTGGCGAAGGCGAGCGGCACCGAGAAGACGGCCGGCGAGGAATAAGGGAAGATCGCTTCCGCATTGCCGAGCACGGTCACCCACACCGCCGGCGAGAGGATTGTCAGGACGAGCGCCACGGTGACGCCGAGGAAGCCGCCGACCACCGCGCCGCGCGTCGTCGTCCCTTTCCAGACCAGAGACAGCAGGAGCACCGGGAAGTTGCCGGATGCCGCCAGCGCGAAGGCGAGCGAGACCATGAAGGCGACATTCTGCTTCTCGAACGCGATGCCCAGCAGGATCGCGACCAGGCCGAGCACCACGGTGGTGATCCGCGACACGAGCAGCTCCTTGTCCGAGCTCACGCCTTTGCGGAAGACGGTCGCGTAGAGATCGTGCGACACCGCCGACGCACCAGACAAAGTGAGGCCCGCGACCACCGCCACGATCGTCGCGAACGCGACGGCGGAGATGAAGCCGAGGAAGATGTCGCCGCCGACCGCGTCGGCGAGGTGGATCGCGGCCATGTTTGCGCCGCCGCGGAGGCCGCCGCCGGCGTCGAGGAAATCGGGGTTGGTTGCGACCATCACGATCGCGCCGAAGCCGATGATGAAGGTGAGCAGGTAGAAATAGCCGATCCACGTGGTCGCCCACAACACCGACTTGCGCGCCTCCTTGGCATTGGGAACGGTGAAGAAGCGCATGAGGATGTGCGGCAGGCCGGCCGTGCCGAAGATCAGCGCCATTCCGAGCGAGATCGCCGAGAGCGGATCCTTGATGAAGCCGCCCGGCCCCATGATCGCGCGCCCGGCGGCGGCGGCTTCGGCGGGAGGAGCGCCCCCGGCCACGGCGAGGCCCGTCTTCACCTCGACCGCGCGGGCGAACAGCGCCTCCATCGAAAAGCCGAACTGCGCCAGCACCATCACCGACATGAAGGTCGCGCCGCTCAGCAGCATCACCGCCTTGATGATCTGGACCCAGGTCGTCGCAGTCATGCCGCCGAACACGACGTAGAGGATCATCAGGGTGCCAACGATCATCACCGCATATTCGTAGGGCAGGCCGAACAGCAACTTGATGAGCTGCCCGGCGCCGACCATCTGCGCGATCAGATAGAAAGCGACCACGATGAGGGTCGAGACGGCGGCGAAGCTGCGGATCGGCGGCTGGGCGAAGCGGTACGAGGCGACATCGGCGAAGGTGAAACGGCCGAGATTGCGCAGCTTCTCCGCCATCAGGAACAGGATGATCGGCCAGCCGACGAGGAAGCCGGTCGAGTAGATCAGGCCGTCATAGCCGTCGAAGAAGATCTGCGCCGAGATGCCGAGGAACGACGCGGCCGACATATAATCGCCGGCGATCGCCAGCCCATTCTGGAAGCCGGTGATGCCCCCGCCCGCCGTATAGAAAGAGGCGGCCGTGCGCGTGCGCTTGGAAGCCCAGTGGGTAATCCACAAGGTGAGGATCACGAAGGCGGCGAACATGGCGATCGCCGTCCAGTTCGTCGGCTGGCGTTCCGCTTCGCCGGTGAGGGCCTCGGCCCAAGCGGCGGACGGAAGCGAAGCGAGGCCGAGCGCGGCGAAACCGCGCGCCCTCATTCGCCTTCCTCCGCCAGCAGGGCTTCGAGCAGCCCATCGAACTCCCGGTTGGCGCGGCGCACGTAGACGGCGGTGAGGAGCACGCCGAGGACGATGATGCCGAAGCCGAGCGGGATGCCGACCGAGGTGACGCCGCCGCCGATCGGGCGGGCCAACAATTCCTTGTCGAACGCGATCAGCAGGACGTAGCCGAAATAGGCGATCAGCATGATGGCGGTCAGCGTCCACGCGAAGCGGCTACGCCGCCGCACCAACGCGCGATATTTGGGATTGGCCTGCACGCGGGCGATACGGTCTGTCATGCGTCCCCCTTCAGTCTGCTCATGACTGAAGGGGGACGGACTCCGCGTCAACGGGGTTCAGAACCAGGTGCGAACGCCGACCAGCAGGGACCAGCCGCCGGCGTCGTCACCGGCTGCGCGGCGGAAACGGGCCGTATCGCCGAACGCGCGCTCGTATTTCACGCCGACATAAGGCGCGAATTCGGGCACGAATTCGTAGCGCAGGCGCAAGCCGAGCTCGGCGGAGCTGAGGCCGGAGCCGATGCCGATCTCCGGAACGTCCTGGGCGGCGAGATCGAACTCGATGTTCGGCTGCAGGATCAGTTTCTGGGTGAGGCGCTGGTCATATTCCGCCTCGAAGCGCGCCGAGAAATCGCCCTTGTCCGAAAGGAACAGGGCACCCTCCACCTCGAACCAGTAAGGGGCGAGACCCTGGAGGCCGAGGACCGCGTAGGTCCGCTCCGGATCGGGCCGGAAATCGTGGCGAACGCCAGCCTGGAGGTTGAACCAGGGATCGAGCGCGCGGCTGTAGAGCGCCTGCACCTCGACATGCTCCGGATGCTCGCCGAAGCTCCCCTCGCCTTCGCTCTTGAGCCAGATCTTGTTTATGTCGCCGCCATACCAGGCCTGGGCGTCCCAGGCGTAGCCGTCGCGCCCGTCGCGGATCAGCGCTTCGAGCTGGTCGACCAGGATCTTGGAGGTGACGATCGCGCCATGCTCCTTGCGCAGTACCTCGCGCGCGTCCGCCATCGGGGCAGCACCGAACACCGCATCGGCGGCGTGGCGCGGACCGGTCCGGGCAGCGGCGGACGGCGGCGCCACCGGCGGATCGGGGATGCCGGGCGCGTGGCCGGGCATGGCGTGGCCCGCATGGGGGTCCGCGGGCATGGAGTGGCCGGCATACGGGGCAGCGGGCGCTTCGGGCATCTGGTGCCCGGCATGCGGATCGGCAGCCGGCGCCTCGGGCATCTGGTGCCCGGCATGCGGATCGTTAGCCGGCGCCTCGGGCATCTGGTGGCCGGCATGCGGGTCGGGAGGAGGCGCCTCGGGCATGTGATGCCCGGCATGCGGGTCGGCCGCGGGCTTCTGCGGCTGGGGCGCCGGCATGGAATGGCCTTCATGCTGGGCCCAGGCCGGGGCGGCGGTGGCGAGAATGCCCGCGATCAGAAGGCGCTTCATGCCGCCTCTCCTTCCAGCGGGCGGACCGTCACGACGCGGAACATGCCGGCGTGCATGTGCAGCAGCAGGTGACAGTGGAACGCCCAGTCGCCCGGCGCATCGGCGGTGAGATCGAAGCTGACCTTGCCGCCGGGCAGCACCATCACCGTATGCTTCACGGGGTGGCTGCCGGTGTGGCCGTTCACGACCTCGAAGAAATGGCCGTGGAGGTGGATCGGGTGGGTCATCATGCTGTCGTTGATCAGCACGACGCGGGCCCGTTCGTTGCGCTCGAAGCGGATCGGCTCGACCCCTTCGCTATATTTCTGGCCGTCGAACGACCACATGAAGCGCTCCATGTTGCCGGTCAGGTGGACCTCGACCGTGCGCGTCGGCGGACGCTTGTCGGGATTGGGCGTGAGCGCCATCAGGTCGCGATAGGTGAGCACCTTGTGGCCGACATTTTCGAGGCCGAGGCCGGGCTCGCCGGTGCGGTCGACGGGCGCCATCGCGATCGAATCGACGCCGACGCCCACCTTCACGCTCGGCGGCACCTTCGACTTGTCTCGCATGTCCATGGTGCCATGGTCCATCGGTGCGGCCGCGCCGTGGCCCATTGCGCCGTGGTCCATCGATCCGTGGTCCATTCCGCCCATGCCCATGTCCTTCATGGTGAGCGTCGGCCGCTCGCGCAGCGGCGGCACCGGCGCGCTCATGCCCAGCCGCGGCGCCAGCGTCGCGCGGCCCATGCCCGAGCGGTCGATTGATTCGGCGACGAAGGTGAAAGCCTTGTCCTCGGTCGGCTGGACGATCACGTCATAGGTCTCGGCATTGCCGATCTGGAACTCGTCGACAGTGACCGGACGGACATTCTGGCCATCGGCGCTGACCACCGTCATCGCCAGGCCGGGGATGCGGACGTTGAAGATCGTCATCGCTGCGGCGTTGACGATCCGCAGCCGCACCCGCTCGCCGGGGCGGAACAGGCCGGTCCAGTTCTCGAGCGGGCCGTGACCGTTGACGAGATAGGTGTAAGTGGAGGCGGCGACGTCGGCGATGTCGGTCGGGTCCATCCGCATCCTGCCCCACATCGCCCGCTCCGAAGCGCTCATGCGCTCCTCGGGGCCGCCGCGAAGCTGGCCGAGCAGGGTCTGCTTCTGGCGGTTGAAATAGCCGCCTTCCTGCTTGAGCTTCGTGATCAGCTGGTGCGGGTGGAGGAAGCTCCAGTCGCTCAAGACGATCACATGCTCGCGATCATAAGCGACCGGATCGGCCCCGGCCGGATCGATGACGAGCGGGCCATAATGGCCCTGCTGCTCCTGGTGGCCCGAATGGCTGTGATACCAATAAGTGCCGCTCTGCCGGACGGGAAATTCGTAGGTGAAGGTGGAGCGCGGCTTGATGCCCGGGAAGCTGACTCCCGGCACGCCGTCCATCTCAAAGGGCACAAGCAGCCCGTGCCAATGGATCGACGTGTCCTCGTCCAGCGTGTTCTCCACGTGGAGGCGGACATTCTGCCCCTCGCGCAGCCGGATCAGCGGCGCAGGCAGGACGCCGTTCAGCGTCACGGCATGGCCGGTGCGGCCGCCGACCGTGAACGGGGTGTGGCCGACGCGAAGGCGGATATCCTCGCCCGACAGGACGGGCGCGGCGGGTAGGCCGGCGGTGCCGCTCTGCGCCCAGG
>JAFAEZ010000065.1 GCA_023423775.1 Pseudomonadota bacterium | reverse complement strand
CCCGCGCAGGCCATCCAGCACGATGCGGATCTTGTCCTCGGCCGAAAAGTGGCGCCGGGTCTGTCGGCGGATGTCCTTCACTACCCGCTCTGCTGGGGCCTTGGCGGGCGATTTTACATTGGAGGATATGGGCTTCATCTTCGTTCCTTCGTCACTACGACGAAGCCCAGATCCTCCTTAAATCACAACCTCAAATCTGTGCCATTGGTGCTGACGGCGGACAGTCAGCAAGCGACTGGAAAATGTCGGCGTCGCGGTCATTCGTGGTGCGCCTGGTCCGCGACGGCATCGCGATGATGAACGGCGACTACCGCAAACTGCTCCGCATCCGTTGATCCGAGCGCCACCAGCGACACCCTTTAGGGGGTGGTCGCATCCGTGCAGCCGCACATCTTCATACCCCACCCAAGCGCTTTCGTTCTGACAAATACGCCTCCTGCCGCCACCGCCCGCAGGAGCCGTCCCTTGTCCGATACGCCTACCAACCTGCCGCCACGCTTCTTGCGCACGCCGGAAGCCGCGCGATTCCTCGGCCTTTCAGGCCGCACCCTTGAGAAGCACCGCTATTTCGGGACCGGCCCGGCCTACCGACGGATCGGCGGCCGGGTGGTCTATTCGGTCGATGATCTGCGCGCCTGGGCGGACATCGGCATCAAGCATTCGACCTCCGATCCGGGGCAGGACGACCTCATGCCGCGCGCGGATTCGGCCATCGCCCGGAGCCGGCGATGACCGTCCCGCCGTCACCCATGCGCCACCGCCAGCCTTCCGACGACGGTATGGTCCGCGTCGAACTGACGTGGATTGAAAAGCGGATCGAGCACTGGATCAGGTTCGGGCGCGTCGCCGTTGACGAGATCGTCGATCGCCGCCGCCGCATCGTTCGCTTCCGTCCCGCCGCCATCTTCGCCTTCGTCCGCTGGGCGGCCAACGACTATGGCACGGTCAGCTCGCGTATCGACATCGTGCGCGCGGTCGGCATGGGCGAGCCGTTCACGACGCTGCCGTTCGTGCGGCCGGGCGGCGACATCCTGCTCAAGATCGAGGGCTGGCCGAAGGTCAGCCAAGTGCTCGCCGCGATCGACGCGACCGAGGCCGCCGGCGGCGATCCGTGCGACGCCGCGCCCGACCATTGGCGTCACGTTCATAACCGCATCGCTGCCGGCCAGCCGCCGCGCCCCTACACGATGGAGCGCCATCGCGCCTGGCTCAAGCGCCGGGAGATCGAGCGATGACCCGCCGTCGATGGGGCATTGCGACGGTCTCCGCCGCGTCGCTGTTCGGTGCATCGTTTGCCGCTATCGCGGTGTTCGACCCGTTCCCGCGCGTCGTCTGGAATGCCAGCGCGAGCGCGCCGATCGGACTCTACCGGATCGAGCCATCGGCCGATCCACCGCTCGGCGCGCTGGTCGCCGTGACGCCGCCGCCGGCGCTGGCGCGCTGGCTGGCGGAGCGTGGCTATCTCGGCGAGCGCGTGCCGCTGTTGAAGCATGTCGCCGCGCGGCCGGGGCAGATCGTGTGCCGCATCGACGCGGTGGTGAGCATCGATGGCCAGCCCATCGTCGCCGCCCGCCAGCGTGACGGCCGGGGGCGCCCGCTGCCGGTCTGGCAGGGCTGCCGCACGCTGCGCGCCGGCGAGCTGCTGATGCTCAACCCCGACCACGCCGACAGCATGGACGGTCGCTATTTCGGACCGCTGCCCACCTCGACCGTGCTCGGCCGCGCGATCCCGATCCTCACCCGCGACACGCCCGACGCGCCGCTCATTTGGCGCTGACCCGCTTCCTCGCCTGCCAACCCAAAGGAGATTCCCATGCAGATCGGCAGCTTCTTCCGCACCGCCAACGGCTACGAAGGCATCATCGAGACGGCGACGCTCGACATCCGTATCTCGATCGTTCCGGCCGAGCCGAGCGACGCCGACAAGGCGCCCGACTGGCGCGTCCACCGCGGCGACGATGGTGAAGGCCCGGAGATCGGCGCCGGCTGGAACGAGAGCGGCGAGCGCGCCGGGGATTACGTCTCGCTCCGTATCGACGACCCCGCCTTTGCACAGCCAATCCGCGCCGCGCTGTTCCAGAACACCGCCGACAAATCGGCCTGGTCGCTGCGCTGGAACCGCCAGCCAAAGTCGCGCGAGCAGGACTGATCCCGTGCGGCCGATCATCATCCCTTTGCTCGCGGGAGAGCCGTCTCATCCCTTCGTCCCGCTCGGTCGCAGGCCGGCCGGGGCGCGCAGCGAAGGTCAAGGGCGGCCGAAGGCCGGCGCTCCGCGCGCACCCTTTACCGCAGCGAGCACGCTGGCAGGCTGGCGTCGGAGCGGAGTCGGATCGGCGGTGGCGCTTGCCGTCGTCCTGCTGCCCGGCGGCGCTTTGTCTGCCCCGGCGATGGCGCAGGATATGCCCGCCGCGCGATCGGCCGTCATCCATCCTTACGCCGGTCATGTCGCCGAAGCCGCACGGCGGTTCGGCATCCCCGAGGCGTGGATATGGGCCGTGATGCGCGTCGAGAGCGGCGGCAATTCCCGCGCCGTCTCGCGCGCCGGGGCGATGGGCTTGATGCAGATCATGCCCGCGACCTGGGCGGGGCTGCGCACCCGCTACGGCCTCGGCCCCGATCCGTTCGATGTGCGCGACAACATCATGGCGGGTGCGGCCTACCTGCGCGAGATGCACGACCGCTACGGCAACGCTAGCGCGATGCTGGCGGCCTATAATGCGGGACCGGGCCGCTACGACGACTTCGTGTCGCGCGGCCGTCCGCTGCCCGCCGAGACGGTTGGCTATCTCGCCCAACTCGTACCGATCACCGGTGCAGCGGGCGCGGGAGAGGTGACGGCGACCGCTACGCCTGATCCGTTTGCATGGCGTCGTGCGGCGCTGTTGGTCGTCACCGCCAGCGCCGCATCGGACGCTGTCGCCGGGCAATCGGACGGCGACGTTCGCGCGGCCGATCCGTCCGCCAAAGCTCCGCGCGACACGCTGTTCGTGTCCCGCGCCCGCGCGGGCCGACCGCAATGATCGGCTTGTCGCTCCCTTCATCTGTCCGAAGCAGTGAGGGCGCTGGGGAGGAGGAAAACGGCAGGGACAGACGAGGGCAAGATATAAGCAG
>JAFAEZ010000012.1 GCA_023423775.1 Pseudomonadota bacterium | reverse complement strand
GCGACGGATCGACCGCGACGATCTCGCCGCGGACGGCGGGGCCGAGCGGCGCCATTTCCAGCAGGCCGCCGCTGGCGCGCACGAGCTCGGCGAGACGCGAGAGCCGCGCCTGCGCCAGCCTCTCGGCCTGCCGCGGCACCTCCTCCACGGCTCTGCCGATCTTGCCCAGCGTATCGCTGCCGAAACGCCCAACATCGCCCAGCACGTTTCCGACCGGGCTGCCGGACAGCAATTGCGCGTGCGCGATCCCGGCTACGCCCAAAAGGCCTGCCAGCGCGATTGCCCGAATGGTCCTGCCCGTCCACATAGGCCAGCGCCCATGCCACAATTTTTCTTTCATGGGGATGAAACGGACGCGGGCATCCGTTTCATCCCGCAAGAGAATGGAGACTGCGTTTGCAGGCCTTTGAGCGAGAGTTGCTGACGCTGCTTCCGCGGTTGCGTCGCTTCGCCCGGTCGTTGGCCCGGGACGCCGCTGATGCGGACGATCTGTGTCAGCTGGCGCTCGAGCGCGCGCTGAAGGCGCGGGAGCAATGGCAGCCCGGAACGAGACTGGATGCCTGGATGTACCGGATCGTGCGCAACTGCTGGATCGACGAAATCCGCGCCCGGACCCGGCGCGCGCAGACGTTCGTGCCCGAGGAAGCGGGCAGCCATGTCGGCGATCGGAGCCACGAAGAAATCGAAAGGGCGCTCGACATGCAGGATCTCGACAAGGCGATGGGCGAGCTGCCGCCGGAGCAGCGCGAAGTGATTGCGCTCGTGCTCGTGGAAGGCCTCGCCTACCGCGAGGCTGCGGACATTCTCGAGATCCCGATGGGAACGCTGACTTCGCGACTGACGCGCGGACGCCAAGCGCTGGTAAGAAGGTTGGAGGCCGCATGATGATCGACGACGACAAGCTGATGGCCTTTGCCGACGGTGAGCTTCCGGCTGCGGAGCGGGAAGAAGTGGAAAGGGCGCTCGCCGCGCGTCCCGACCTTCGTGCCCGGGTCGAGGAGCAGCGGCGCCTTCGGCAGACCCTGCGGGCGCATTATGGCCCCGTCGCCTCCGAAGAGGTGCCCGAGAACCTGCTCGCCATGCTCGGCGCCGGCGGCAGCGCGACCGGAGAGGGCGATAATGTCGCCTCGCTCGCCACCGCGCGGGCCCGCCGCCGGTCATGGTCCCGGCCATTGGTGAGCAGCGCGGTCGCGGCGGCGGCGGCCTTCGTGATCGGGATCTTCGCGGGACCGGCGCTGCTGAGCCAGGAGCCGGGACCGATCGGCGTCCAGGGCGGGACGCTGGTTGCCCAGGGCGATCTCCGGCAGGCGCTCGAGACGCAGCTCGCTTCTGCGCAACCGGCGGACGCGAGCCACCGGATCGGCGTGACTTTCGAGAACGAGCAGGGCGATTTTTGCCGCACCTTCGAGGGAGCAGAGGTTTCCGGCCTCGCCTGCCGCAAGGGCGGGACCTGGGCGGTCGCAGTGGCCGAGGGGGGCGTTGGAGCGGACGCAAGTCCCGAATATCGGCAAGCCGGATCGTCGACGATCATGGCGGCGGCCCAGGAGCGGATGGCCGGCGCACCGCTGGATGCGGCTGCGGAACGCGCTTTGATCGAGAGCGGATGGAAAAAGTGAGCCTCGCGCGGGATTAAAGCCGCAGCGGCGCCCGTTCCTCCCCTGCACCATCTCTGGGGAGGTCTCATGATCAAGTATTTCGCTCTGTCCGCAGCCTTGCTCGCAGCGCCGGCGGTCGCGCAATCGACTCCTGGCGACGATTCCGCAGGCTCGATCACTCGCGCGCCGGGGCAGGCGGGCGTGTCGACCGGGCTCGAATATCAGGAAGGCGATTTCGGAACCGGGCAGCGGATCGAGACCATCTCCCTCGCCCTCGGCGCCTATGCGAGCACGGGGCGCCTGCAGTTCAGCGCATCGCTGCCCTATCTGCGCGTGGATGCGCCAGGTAACGTGATCGGCGGGGGCACGGGCGTCCTCGGCCTTCCGATCATCGTCGATCCGACGCAGCCTCCCACGCGGGAACGGCGCGAGGGCTTCGGCGATCTTCGAGTCAACGCTTCCTACACGATCCCCGTCGGGCGTTCCGCGCTCGCGCTCTGGAACCAGGTAAAGCTGCCGACCGCGTCCGCAGCCAAAGGGCTGGGCACGGGCGCGACCGACTATAGTTTCGGCGCGGAAGTCGCCGCGCCGCTCGGCCGCCTGACACCGTTCGCAAGCATCGGTTACACGCTCGTCGGCGACACCGAGGATTACGACCTCCGCAACAGCCTTTCGGCGCGCGCCGGAGCCAATCTCCGCATCGGGCAGAGGGTCGCCGGCCGGATCAGCTACTCTTACGCGCAGAGCCCGAGCCCGGAACTGGGCGCCGAGCAGATGGTCTCGACAGCCGTCCAGACCGAGATTGGCCAGTCGCTTTCACTGGGCATTTATGGAAGCACCGGCCTCTCCGAAACCGCGCCTGACCTTGGTGCAGGGATCCAGTTCGGCTTGAAACTTTGAGCGCCTATGCCCCGACTGTCCTCTTTTGTCGCTTAGGACCAGCCCATCCAGTCATAGCCAAAGGGGATTATCCCCTTGCGACATGTAAACATCTGTGGTACATAATGGTGCATGAGCACGAAAGCACCCACCCTCCGCCAGTTTCAGGACCGGTTCCCCACCGAGGATAGCTGCTTGGATCACCTGTTCCAGGTTCGCTACGGAAACGACTTTCGCTGCCCCGGCTGCGCCCGCCCGGCGAAGTTCTCGCGGGTGAAGTCGCGCCGCTCGTATCAGTGCCAGTGGTGCGCTCACCAAGTCTATCCGACTGCGGGGACCCCGTTCGATCGCACCCGCACCAGCCTCCGCGACTGGTTCTATGTGATGTTCCTGTTCACGACGACGCGGAACGGCGTTGCTGCCAAGCGTGTCGAGCGGGAGATCGGCGTCACCTACAAGACGGCGTGGCGCATGTGCCATGAGATCCGGAAGTACATGGCCGCGCTGGACAGCGACGATCCCTTGGGCGGCCCCGGCGAAGTCGTGGAAGTCGACGAGACGCTGATCGGCGGCTCGGTTCGCGGCAAAGGCAAGGGCTACAAGGGCAACAAGACCTGCGTCGTCGGCATGCTGGAGCGCGACGGGGAACTGATCACGCGAGTGGCCGAGCGCCGCACCAAGACCGCAATGCACACCCTGATCCAGACCCACGTCCAGCCCGGCTCAACCGTCAACACCGACGAGTTTCCGGGCTACTGGGACGTTGGAATGATCGGCTATCGACACAACACCGTGAACCACAGCAAGGGCGAATATGCCCGTCCGACCGGCGCGGGCGTCAACTCGATCGAGGGTTTCTGGGCGCAGCTAAAGCGCGGGATCAACGGCACCTACATCCACGTCAGTGGGAAACATCTTCCGAAGTATCTGGGTGAGTTTGAGTATCGCTGGAACATGCGGGCAGTGCCTCACCTCATGCTTGACCGCTTGCTGTACCCCTTCACTCGGTGAACAGGAACCAAAGGAGTTGTTCCTTGATTGTTAACCTGCCTAGGAGCATATCAACGATCATGGCATCCGTACTCCGACATAAAAACCAGTACGATAACGCGCTCAGCACCCCGGTAATCCGCCGGCCGAGCGAGTCGGAACTGCGCGCCCAAGCGCGAGATGCCATGCGTGAGAAGGGGGGCGTCGATTTCGGGCCCATGACTCACGAGGAGCGCAACCGCATCCTTTTCGGCCTCTGAGGCCCCGCCCTGCTGCGTCCAATCCGCGCACAACGGATTGAGGCGAAGCCCAAACAGGTCATATTTCACTCGAAATTTGAGGACGAGGTAGGCGCACGGCATAGCGCGCAGATGCTCATGCAGTTCAATGAACTTATGGACTGCATCGCAAATGGCTGGCCGGTCCCCGACGAGTTCTATCGGCTAGAGGTGGATCAGAACCGCGACCTGCTTCTAGAGCGAACCGGCGTCAAACACCTCCATCTCGGAGGGCGCGGGTCTGACATACTGGTCTATTTGGTGGAGCTTGAGGACCGCGTGATCATGTTACGGATCAGCGGCCACGCCTATCTTCAGGACAATCCTCGTGGTAGTCTTCTTCAGAAGATCTTTGGCCGCTAGCCTCCTCGCGCGCTGGCGCGCGCCGCTGGGGCGCCTCGCCGGCAGCCATCGCCCTTAGCAGAGCGTCGAACCGTTTCTGCTCACTTTCCATGCAACCCTCCTTTCTTGAGTTGGGGCATATAGGTCAATTTGCCGTCTACCTCCGTGGGGAGTTCCAGCTCCAAGCGAAACTTGTTGCCAAATACGTCTAGGCATTCAGCAATCGCAACGGTGCCCGCCTCGTCTGGCAACATCTCCTTGGGGAACGTTGCAAACAAAAATCCTTCGACCATTGCCCCTTTGATCAACGTACCAGTCGTGCGGTTCACCAGCATGTCGTCGGTGCCTAGAACGAGTTTCGTGATACCAGACGAGAAGGTCAGCTTATGTCCTTCAAGTGGTAGCCGCAGGGTCCCCTGCTCATTGGTATCACCGCGCCTGATGGAAAGGCTCCACTCAAGAATGCTTGTGTCGGTGTCGCCAATGTTCGCAACCGCCAGCCCCAATAGCACAATACGCTGGCCATCGGGCGTACTC
>JAFAEZ010000214.1 GCA_023423775.1 Pseudomonadota bacterium | reverse complement strand
GGTCAGCTGCGCTTTACTGCGCCGCCCGGCTCAGCAGCCCCGGCTGCCGCTGCCGCTGCCATGGCCGCGGCTCCGGCTGCCCTTGCCGCGACTGCCGCTTCCGCCCTTGCACTTATATTTCTTGGGCTTGCAGCTCTTGCCCTTGCCGCCGGCGCCGTAGACGAATGCCAATTCTGCAGGTTGAAGATCACGCATCGTAAACCTCCCTGAAAGTCGGTTGTGCGGGATAATCGGGGCGAATAACTGGCCCGACTCAACCCCTTACTCTTCCACACCCCCCATTTCCAAGATTTCGTTGTCCCGAATTGGGAATCCGCCGGGTTACGCCGCCAGCGCCGGGGCGCAGGGGGCGGGGTCCAGATCGGCCTCAGCATCGAGCTTGGCGTAGAGCGAAGACAGGTCGCCGCGCCTGACGAGGTTCAGCACGTCTTCGAACCGGTCGATGACGAAGTAGCTCTCTTGGAAGCTGTCGGTCTTGTAGGTGGTGCGCAACACGCGCTCCATTTCGAAGCCGATCCGGTTCGGGACCTCGCTTTCGAGCGCGTAGCGGCTCTCGCCGAAGCTGGAGAGGATGCCGGCCCCGTAGATCTTGAGGTCGCCGCCTTCGCGGGCGAGGCCGAATTCGACCGTGTACCAGTAGAGGCGGGCGAGCCGGTGCAGCGCGCCCTGGTCCAGCGCTTCGAGGCCGAGATGGCCGAGCGCCTGCATGAAATCGGCGAATTCGCTCTGGGCGAGCAGCGGGACATGGCCGAACACGTCGTGGAATACGTCCGGCTCCTCGAGGTAGTCGAGCTGCTCGGCGGTGCGGATGAAGTTGCCGGCCGGGAAGCGGCGCTCGCTCAGATGCTGGAAGAAGACGTCGTCGGGGACGAGGCCGGGCACGGCGACCACCGACCAGCCGGTGCGGGCGAAGAGTCTTTCGTTAAGTTCCTCGAAATTGGGCACCCCCGGCCGCGACAGCCGCAGCACGTCCAGGCTCTGGCCGAACGCCTCGACCGCGCGGCCGGGCAGGAGCTTCTGCTGGCGCGCGAACAGCACGTCCCAGACGCGGTGGTCCTCGGCGCTGAAATCCTGCCAATTCTGCGGCACGGTCCAGTCTGCGGCCGCGCCGGGCGGCGGGACGGGGGAGGCGAGGGCGCCGTGCTTGGGGGCTTGTTCTTGCATGTTGGGAGTTCCTTCTTGGCATAAGAAAAAACCCCGCCTGGAGGACCGGGCGGGGCTCGAAGATCGGCGTGCTTTTGGCGCGCGTCAGTCCGTGTCCGCCCGGGCGGTGCGATAATAGAGATAGGACGCAGCCGAGCCGGCGCGGCGGAGCGCAGAGGCCTCGCGGGCGGCAGGGAGAATGTGCGTCATCATCACCATCAGACTGGAGGATCGGGATCCTGTCAACCGCTCCAATGTCGCAGTTGGCGAATGAACCGGGGCTTTATGCGGTGAGCAAGGCGCGAAGGCGGTCGTCGTCATGCGGGGCGGACGCATTGAAGAAGGCTTCGAAGGCGGCGCGGGCCTGGCCGATCAGCATGACAAGGCCGTCTATCGTTGCGACGCCATCGGCCCGTCCGGCGGCAAGGAGTTCGGTGTCTAGCGGCTTGTAGACCATGTCGAACAGTGCCGCGCCGGGGGCGTAGGCGGCGACGGCGGCGAGGAGGGCGGGCGGCATCGGATCCTTCCCCGCCATGCCGAGCGGGCTGGCGTTGACGATCAGACGCGCATCGCGGAGCGCGGCCTGGGCGCGGCCGAACGGCGAGATTTCGACCCGCGTCGGCCCTTCGGCGCAGCGCAATTCGGCGGCCTTCAGCGGATCGCGGATCAGGAGGGCGACCAAAGCCACCTTCTGGTCACGCAGATAGTGGAGCGCGGCGCGGGCTGCCCCGCCGGCGCCGATCACCGCGACTTTCGTTCCGGTCAAAGACAGGCCGCCCAGCGCGGCCGCGATCCCCTCGACGTCGGTGTTGCGACCGGTGAGACCATCCGGGCAGCGGACGATGCAGTTGACGGCACCGATCGCGGCGGCGGCGGGGTCAATCCGGTCGAGAAAGGGGATGACAGCGGCCTTTAGCGGCATGGTGACGTTGCAACCGCGCCAATCGGGATCGGCACGCCGTGACGCGAGATAGTCGGCGAGGTCGCCGGGCGCGACGCGGGTAGCGCGATACTCCCCGGGCGCGCCCGTCGCGTCGAGCCAGTGGCGATGGATGAGCGGCGATTGGGATTGAGCGATCGGGTCGCCGATCACTTCGGCATAGGGCGCGCCCATGGCTCAGCCGTGGCGGTCGAGGAAGGAGGCGACGTCGGGCAGCGCGACGTCGCGGTCTACGAACGCCTGGCCGATGCGGCGGGCGAGGATGAAGGGAATGCGGCCGCCCTCCTTCTTCTTGTCGAGCATCATATGATCGACCAGCTTTTGCCCGCTCGCCGAGATGCCGGCTTCGCGCAGCCCGGTCGGAAGGCCGGACGCCGCAAGGTGGGCGCGGACGCGTCCGACATCGGCGTCTGCACAAAGGCCTCGTTCGGCCGAAAAAGCGAAGGCCAGCGCCATGCCCGCCGCGACCGCCTCGCCGTGGAGGAGCCGGTCGGAGAAGCCCGTCTCGGCCTCGAGCGAGTGGCCGAACGTATGGCCGAGGTTGAGTAAGGCGCGCACGCCCGCCGTTTCGCGCTCGTCGCGGGCGACGATCCCGGCCTTGCCGGCGACGCTGGTGGCGATCGCATGGCGGCGCGCATGGGCGTCGCCGGCGAGCAACGCCGGCCCGCTCGCATCCAGCCACTCGAAGAACGGGGCGTCCTCGATCAGCGCGTATTTGACGATCTCGGCATAGCCGGCGCGGAGTTGGCGCGGATCGAGCGTCTCGAGCACCAGCGGATCGATCAGCACGAGCGCGGGCTGGTGAAAGGCGCCGACCAGATTCTTGCCTGCGGGCACGTTGATGCCGGTCTTGCCGCCGACCGAGCTGTCGACCTGGGCGAGCAGGCTGGTCGGGATCTGGACGAAGCCGATTCCGCGGTTGAGGATCGCAGCGGCGAAGCCGGCCAGATCGCCGATCACGCCGCCGCCGAACGCGACGAGATGGTCGGTGCGCTCGAGGCCCGCATCGAGAAGGCGGTCGACCAGACCGGCGAGCGTCGCCCAGCTCTTGCTGCCCTCGCCGGGGGGTAGGACGATGGGCACGGCCTGGATCGCGCCGAGGCCGCGCCGAAGGCGTTCGCCTTGCGCCGCCCAGACATTCTCGTCGGTGACGATCACGAGCCGGCCGTCGCGCGCGAACGGGGCAAAATGATCGGCGGCGCGCTCCAGCGCACCCTCCTCGATCCGGACCTCGTAGCTGCGCTCGCCGAGCGCGACCGGGATCGTCGTCATCCGCACTGCGCCCGGTGGAGCAGTTTCTGGTCGGCCAGGACCAGCGCCATCATCGCCTCGACGACGGGCGCGCCGCGGATGCCGACGCAGGGATCGTGCCGGCCCTTGGTGCTGATCTCGGTCTCGGCCCCGGTGCGGTCGATGGTCGGCACCGGCGTCAGGATCGAGCTGGTCGGCTTGAAGGCGATCCGCACCACCACCGGCTGACCCGTGGCGATGCCGCCCGTCACCCCGCCGGCATGGTTGGAGAGGAAGGCGGGCTCGCCGTCGGTACCGGCCCGCATCGCATCGGCATTGTCCTCGCCGCGCAGCCGCGCCGCGGCGAAGCCGTCGCCGATCTCGACGCCTTTGACCGCGTTGATCGACATCATCGCGCCTGCGAGCGCGGCATCGAGCTTGGCGTAAAGCGGGGCGCCCCAGCCGGCGGGGACGCCGGTCGCGACGCATTCGATCACGGCACCGAGCGACGAGCCGCCCTTGCGCGCGGCGTCGACCAGGCCCTCCCAGCGCGCGGCGGCTGCGGGATCGGGGCAGAAGAAGGGGTTGCGGTCGATCTCGGCGTCGTCATGCGCAACGCGATCGATCGCGTCGCCGCCGAGTTCGACGACATAGGCCCGGATCGCAACCTCGGGGATCACCAGCCGCGCGACCGCGCCGGCGGCGACCCGCGATGCGGTCTCGCGCGCCGAGCTGCGGCCGCCGCCGCGCCAGTCGCGCAGGCCGTATTTGGCGTCATAGGCGTAATCGGCGTGGCCCGGGCGATAGGCCTGCGCGACCTCGGCATAATCCTTCGAGCGCTGGTCGACATTGTCGATCATCAGGCTGATCGGCGTGCCGGTCGTGCGGCCCTCGAACACACCCGAAAGGATGCGCACGGCGTCCGGCTCGCGGCGCTGGGTGGTGAAGCGCGAAGCCCCCGGCCGACGCCGGTCGAGCCAGGGCTGGATGTCCGCTTCGCTCAGGGCCAGGCCCGGCGGGCAGCCGTCTACCACCGCGCCGATTGCCGGCCCGTGGCTTTCGCCCCAGGTGGTGAAACGGAACAGGCGGCCGAAACTGTTGACGCTCATGCCCGCGCCAGCACAACGAAGGTCGTGGCATTATCGGGGTGATCATGGACATCGCGCCGCAGGATGACGAGACCGAAAGCTTCGGCGGCAGCTTCGGAGGCGATCACCGCCTTGTTGGGATCGGACAGAGCCTGGGCCGCCACGGCCGTGTTGCTGGCCGGCTGCATCAAAAGGCCCATCCGGCCGAGCGTCTCCACGCATTGCTTGAGCGCCATCGGATGACTGACCGCGGTGGTGACTTCGGCCAGGTCGGTTCCCGGCAGTCCGAGCAGATGCATGCGTATCGGCAACTGGTGGCGTGCAATGACGGCGAGCGGGCTATCGGCAAGCAGAGCCTGCACCTCCTCGACCGGGCCGACCGCATTATTCTCGTAGGGCAGGATGCCGAGTTCGGTGTCGCCATGAAGCACGGCATCGATCACCTCGGCGAAGGTCGCGCGGCCCCACGGCTCGGCGTCGGGAAGGAAGGTCAGGCAGGCCTCATGCGAGAACGCGCCGGGCAGGCCCTGATAGGCGATCCTCATGCGACATCTCCTCCAATTGCGCGCATCAACCGAGCAAAGCCGGGGAAGCTGGTGGCGATCATGCCGGCGGAATCAACTTCGACCGGCGCCTGCGCGGCAAGGCCCAGCACGAGGAAGCTCATCGCGATGCGGTGATCGTGATGGGCGGCGATGCCGGCGCCGCCCGGGGGCGGCCCGCCTTGGCCCTCGACCACCAGGCTGTCGCCTTGGGCGAAGGCGTCGATCCCGCAGGCGTTGAGGCCGTCGATCATCGCGGCGAGCCGGTCGCTCTCCTTGACGCGCAGCTCGGCGAGGCCGTGCATGCGAGTGCGCCCACTGGCGAAGGCGGCGGCGATGGCGAGGATCGGGAACTCGTCGATCATCGAAGGCGCGCGCTCGGGCGGGACCTCGACGCCGCGCAGCGGGCCGAAGCGGACGCTCAGGTCTGCGACCGTCTCGCCGCCGAGCAGCCGCTCATTCTCGAGGCGGAGGTCGGCGCCCATTTCGCGGAGCGTGGTGAACAGTCCGTCGCGATGCGGATTGATCATCACCGAGCGGATCGTGAGCGCCGAGCCCTGCGCGACCAAAGCGGCGACGAGCGGGAAAGCGGCCGAGGATGGGTCGCCAGGGACGTGAATTTCGGTGCCGACGAGCTTGCGGCGCTGGCCGAGGCGGACGGCCCCGTCGGCAATCTCCACGTCGCAACCGAAGGCGCGCAGCATCCGCTCGGTGTGGTCGCGGCTGGGCGCGGGCTCGATTACCTGGACCGTGCCCGGCGCGCGCAGGCCGGCGAGCAGGATCGCCGACTTGACCTGGGCGGACGCCTTAATGTTGCGGTAGCGGATGCCGGAGAGGGCGCCGCCCCTGATCGTGATCGGCAGCGTGCCGCCCGCAGAAGCATCGACGGCGGCGCCCATGTCGCGCAGCGGATCGAGCACCCGGTCCATCGGCCGGCGGCTGAGCGATATGTCACCGGTGAAGGTAACTTCGAGCGGGAATCCGGCCGCAGCGCCCATCAGCAGGCGTGCGCCGGTGCCACTATTGCCGCAATCGACCGGGGCGGCCGGGCTGTGCCAGGGCGCGCCGATCACCCGCCACGTACCGGGCTCGATCCGCTCGACGGTGGCGCCGAACGCGCGCACCGCGGCGGCGGTGTGAAGGACGTCCTGGCCTTCGAGCAGGCCGTGGATCAGGGTCTCGCCTTCGGCCAGGCCGCCGAGGATGAGCGCGCGGTGTGACATGCTCTTGTCGCCCGGTACCTCGATCTCGCCCTGCAGCCCCGGCGACGGCGACGCCACGAGACGATCGTCGTCGCGAAGGAGCGCGGCGCCGTTCATGCCGCGTTGGATCGGAGCTGGCGCTTGGCCAGCGCCTTGGCGATCGCCGCCGCCACGTCGAGCGCCTGCGCCCGGTTGAGGCGCGGGTCGCAATGGGTGAGATAGCGGCGCGGCAAATCGGCCTCGACGAGGGGGAGGCTGCCGCCGAGGCATTCGGTCACGTCGGCCCCGGTCATCTCGAGGTGGACGCCGCCGGCATGGACGCGCTCGGCATGGGCGATGTCGAAGAAGGTCTCGATCTCTGCGACGATATCGCCCAGCAGACGCGTCTTGAGCGCCCCGGCACTGCGCGTGTTGCCGTGCATCGGGTCGACCGACCAGATCGCGTTGCGGCCCTCACGCCGCGTCGCCCGCATCAAGGCCGGCAGATGGTCGGCGACCGCGCCCGCGCCGAAGCGGCCGATCAATACCAGCCGGCCGGGCTCGTTCTCGGGATCGAGCGTGTCGATCAGCCGGAGCAATTCATCGGGCTCCATCGTCGGACCGCATTTGAGTCCGACGGGGTTGGCGACACCGCGCGCATATTCGACATGGGCGCCATCCAAGCTGCGCGTGCGGTCCCCGATCCAGACCATATGGCCCGAGCGCGCCCACCAGCGGCCGGTCTCCGGATCGAAGCGGGTCAGCGCCTGCTCGTAATTGAGCAGCAAGGCTTCGTGGCTGGTGAACATGTGCACCGGTCGCGCCGCTTCCTTGCTGCCGACCGAGCGGTGCAGCTCCGGCAGGTCCGCATAAGCGGCCGCGGCATAAGCGTCGAGCAGTTCGACCGTGACCTGCGCCTGGCGCAAGGCGTCGAGCAGACGATTGGGATCGGGGGTGCGGCTCGCATGGGTGAAGGCGGCGCCGTTGACCGCGTCGCCGCGGTAGCTTGGCAAAGTGACGCCGTCGATCGTCTCCGTCAGCGACGAACGCGGCTTGGCGAACTGGCCGGCGATGCGGGCGAGGTGCACAATCTCGCAGCCGCTCTCGGCGCGGAGCAAAGCCGACATCTGCAGCAGCAGGTTGAAGGTGGTACGCACCTTGTCGGCGCCGAATTCCGCGAAGCTCTCGGCGCAGTCGCCGCCCTGCAAGAGGAATGCGCGGCCGGCCGCGACCTCGGCCAACCGACTCTTGAGATGGGCGATATCGGCGACGTCGACGAGCGGCGGCGCGGCCGTCAGCTCCGCCTCGACCTGGGCCAGCATTTCGGCGTCGGGATAGACCGGCATCTGCGCGGCTGGACGAAGCCGCCAGTCGGCCGGAGTCCAGCCTTGGAGATCGTGCCGTTCCATCTCGTTCGCAGCTACGCATTGCGCGGGCGCGCCGCAAGCTTTGCGCGCATCCTCAGGTGCGACGCGGCCGAGGACATGGGCGACGACGGCCCCGCTATCGTCGTGCAGCCGGTCGAACAGGGTCAGGCCCGAGCCGCCATGGGGGTCGTGGCTGCCGCAGATCACGGCGATCGCCTCGCCCTCCTGCGCGGCCTGCAGCGCCGCTGCCGGCGTG
>JAFAEZ010000211.1 GCA_023423775.1 Pseudomonadota bacterium | reverse complement strand
GCCTGCAGCGCCGGCGCGAGACTTCCCGCCAGCGCCGTCGCCACTCCGAACAGGAAGAAGAGCAGGGCCGCCAGCGGCGAGAAGAGAAGAATCGGCGCCGCATCGCCGAAATAGCCGCCGCCGAGATCCGCCCCCACGAAGCGCAGCACGAGGGCGGCGAGCCCATAGCCGAGCAGCAGGCCGAGCAAAGCCCCGGCCACCCCCAGCATTGCCCCTTCGCCGACGAGCTGCCGGACGAGATCCTTCCGTTCCAGTCCGAGGATCCGCAGCAAGGCGAGCTGGCGCAGCCGCCGCGTCACCGACAGCGACTGGGCGGAGTAAACCAGGAAGCCCCCGGTGATCAGCGCGACGAGCGCCAGCATGTCGAGATTGACCCGATAGGCGCGCGACAGGCTGTCGCCGCGCCGGCTCTCGCCTTCCGGGTCGGTGAGGCGGGCACCGGCCGGCAAAATGGCCGCCACCGCGTCCCGCACCCGGGCGGTGCCGGCACCCTCGTGCAACCTCAGGTCGACCCGGTCGATGCGGCCGAGTCTCCCGAAGCGCCATTGCGCCGCGGCGATGTCGACGACGGCCACCGCCTGCCCGGCCGCGACTCCCGGTAGGTCGCCGCCGACGGTGAAGGCATGCTCGCGGCGGCCGACCCGGACGGTCGCGCGGTCGCCCGGCGCCAGGCCTGTCCGCCTCCGCGCCTCCGCCGAGAGATGGATCGCGTTTTGATCGAAAGCGGATTCGACGGCCGCACTGCCTTGGTAGGCGGGCACCAGAGCGGGCGTGACCTGGAGCGCGCGCAGCACGTCCAGCCCCAGCAAGGTCACGCGCGCCTCGCCGATGCGGGCGTCGAGCTGCACCACCGGGCTAGCGTCTGCGACCCCGTCGACACCGAACAGCCTCGGATAGACTCGCTCGTCGAAACCGCCGGCCACGGCCGACCGCACCTGCAGATCGGCATCGCCCGACACGCTGCGCACCGCCGCGCCGAACGCCTCGGCGGCGGAGCGGTTGATGACGTGCACCGCGAAGGCGAGCGCCACTCCGACCGCGATCGCCAGCACCGCCAGCACGAAGCGAACCGGGAAGGCGCGCCATTCGCCCGCGATCAGCCAGCGCCATGCGCCGCCGGCGGCCCGCGCCTCAGCCATCGCCCGCGACCAGCCCGGCCGGGGTCAGCAGCAACTGCCGGTCCGCGCTCGCCGCCGCCGTCGGCGAGTGGGTGACCAGCACCATCGCCGCGCCGGTCTCGCGCACCGTGCGCCCGAGCAGGGCCATGACTTGGGCCGCAGTCTCGGGATCGAGATTGCCCGTCGGCTCGTCGGCCAGGATCAGGGACGGCGCGTGGACCAGCGCGCGGGCGATCGCCACGCGCTGCAATTCGCCGCCCGAAAGCTCCTTGGGGTAGCTGTGGAGGCGGTCGCCGAGCCCGACCTGGTCGAGCAATATGCCTGCGCGAACCAGCGCATCCGCGCGTCGCCGACCCTGCAGCACGAGCGGCAAGGCGACGTTCCGGACGAGATCGAGGTGGGGCAGCACATGGAAAGCCTGGAAGACGAAGCCGATCGCGTCGCGCCGCAGCCGGGTCCGCGCGCTCTCGTCGAGCGCTGCAAGCTGCCGGCCGGCGACGATTACTTCGCCGCTGTCCGGCACGTCGAGCCCGGCGATGATGTTGAGCAGGGTCGATTTGCCGACGCCCGATTCGCCGCGGATCGCGACATGCTCGCCATGCGCCACCGCCAGGCCGAGCCCGTCGAACAGGAGCCGCCCGCCCGGCAGGGCCTTGCGCAACGCGACGAGCTCGAGGGCGGGATCGCTCATCGGCGGCACGATAGAGAGCGACCCGCGCCCGGGAAAGCGGCGGCGCGCCCGTAATTTTTCCGTCGCGCGGGCCGGGCATGAGCGCTAGGGGCGCAATCCATGCCCCCCTTCGACATGCAGGCCCGCGACCTGGACGAGCTTTCCCGCCAGAGCCGCCGCCGCTCGCTCCTCCCTCGCACCGGCCACGATTTCGCGTCCAACGACTATCTGGCCTTGGCCTCCTCGCCGCGGCTGAAACAGGCCGTCGCCGAGGCGCTGGAGCGCGGCGTCCCGCTCGGTTCGGGCGGATCGCGCCTGCTGCGCGGCAATCACGAAGAGCATGAGGCGCTCGAGGCGGAAGCCGCGACCCTTTTCGGCACCGAAGCCAGCCTGTTCTTTTCCAGCGGCTATGCGGCCAATGCCGCCTTGCTCTCGACGCTGCCGCAGCGCGGGGACCTCATCGTGTATGACGAATTGGTCCACGCCAGCAGCCACGAGGGCATGCGCCTCAGCCGGGCCCTGTGCCTGTCGGCGGCGCATAACGATGTAGACGCGTTCGAAAGCGTGATCGGCGCGTGGCGGCGCGGCGGCGGCACCGGCAGAGTCTGGATCGCGGTCGAGAGCCTCTACAGCATGGAGGGCGACCGCGCGCCGCTCGACGCGCTGGCCGCGCTCGCCGACCGGCACGACGCGGTGCTCGTCATCGACGAGGCACATGCCACCGGCGTGTTCGGGGTCCACGGCCGCGGCCTCGCCGCGCATCTCGACGGGCGCGACAACGTCGTCACCGTGCGGACCTGCGGCAAGGCTTTGGGCTGCGAGGGCGCCTTGGTGTGCGGGCCGGCGCCGGTGCGCGATTTCCTCGTCAATCGCGGCCGCGCCTTCATCTTCTCGAC
>JAFAEZ010000190.1 GCA_023423775.1 Pseudomonadota bacterium | reverse complement strand
GCGGCGGGTGTCAGGGTTGGGCGCGGTAGCCGCGCTGCACGATGTCCTCATAGTCGAGCTCGACGCAGGCGCCGTGCCAGCGCACAATGTGCCCGCCATCGTCATATTCGGGCGTCGCCCGGCTCAGCATCCAGCGATAGTCGCCTGACTTGTGCCTGAGCCGATATTGGGCTTCGAACGGTGCGCCGGATTTCAGGCTGCTCCGCCAGGCGGCATAATATTCCACTTTGTCGTTGGGGTGGATGAAGGGGCGCCGGTGATGGTCGAATTCGGCCATGTCAAAGCCGGTAAAGTCCTTCCAGCGCCGCGAATGGTAGGTGAAGTCGCCGGCGGGATTGGCGCGCCAGATCAGGTTTGGGAGATGCTCGAGCGTTTCCCGCAACTCCGCCTCGCGCGCTTCGGAACTCGCGACGGCGGCTTTGAACGCGATAGCGGTCTTCCGCGTGATGTCCGCCAGTGCCAGGATGAAGCCGAGGTTGATCGCCGCCAGCGCCCAATGGGCCGGCTCGCTTGAAAAAGCCAGGGCAGGGCTGATCGGCAACGCCGCCAGAGCGAGTTGGCCGAGCGCGATGACCGGGCGGCCCGCATTGCGCGCGCATATGCCGGCCGCGTAGCCGATCGCCACGCACACCACCAGCAAGTGCAAGGGCCCATTGTCGGTGCGGGTGAGCGCGAAGAAAGCGAGCAGCCCGAGCAATCCGGAAAAGATCCAGGCGCCGATCTCGTAGAAGAATTCGGCCCGGCCTGACGATGTCCCCATCCGGCTTCGGCGCTGCTCGATCAGCGAGTGGGCGATGCGCAAGGCGGCCACCACCGGAATCGTCAGGCCCGTCGCCACGCACAATCGGTCGGTGGTGGAGAAGGCGGTCATCAGGCCGGCGATCGATCCGGCCGCCGCGCCGATCGCCAGACTCTTCGGCGAAGCGAACAAGGTGCTGACCAGCTCGCGGCGCGAGCGCGCGTCGAGATCGCGATCCGCTTTGACGAGCGCAGGAATCGCCATCTCGTCCGTTGCCAGCTCCGCCCCCTGATCCATCGTTACCGGCTAGGGCTCCGATGTTAAATTCGCGTAAACTAACAGCATAATTGCTTTCGCCCCCCGGTCGACAAGCCGGTTGTGCGGCGGCCGAAGCGCCTCCTCCTTGACTTTTGGACGAACACTCTCCAATTGGGTCACACGCGAAGTAGCAGAGGCAGCGTGATCGTCCGCATTTGGACCGGCCTCCTTCGCATTTACCAGGCTTCCCTTTTCACGCGGGTCGTCAGAACCCGCTGTGTTCTGCGCGAACCCTCGATGTGCGCAGACGCCGCACATTTGTGAGTCAAATACCCATGTCATTCGAACAACTCGGGCTCTCGCAGCCCGTCCTCCAGGCGCTCGCGCTCAAGGAATATACGACCCCGTCGCCGATCCAGGAGCAGGCCATCCCGCAGCTCCTCCAGGGCCGCGACCTGCTCGGCATCGCCCAGACCGGCACCGGCAAGACCGCAGCGTTCATGCTGCCGTCGATCGACCGCCTGACCGCGTCCGACAAGCGCCCGCAGCCGCGCACGTGCCGCATGCTGGTGCTGGCGCCGACCCGCGAGCTGGCTAGCCAGATCGCCGACAGCGCCAAGGCCTATAGCCGCTTTTCCCACATGAGCGTCGCCACCGTGTTCGGCGGCACCTCGATCAACAAGAACCGGCAGGATGTCTCGCGCGGCGTCGACGTGCTCGTCGCCACGCCGGGTCGCCTGATCGACCTCATCGAACAGGGCTTCCTGACGCTGAAGAATGTCGAGATCCTCGTGCTCGACGAGGCCGACCAGATGCTCGACCTCGGCTTCATCCACGCGCTCAAGGCGATCGTGAAGATGCTGCCGGGCAAGCGCCAGTCGCTATTCTTCTCGGCGACCATGCCGAAAGCGATCAAGGAGCTGGCCGACAAGTTCCTGACCGATCCGGTCCAGGTATCGGTGGCCCCGGCCGCGACCACCGCCGAACGCGTCGACCAATATGTGACCTACGTCCAGCAGGCCGAGAAGCAGGCGCTCCTCACCATGATGCTGCGCGCCGGCTTCGGCGAGCGTGGCAACATGGACCGCGTCCTCATCTTCACCCGCACCAAGCATGGCGCCGACCGCGTCGTGAAGCTGCTCGCCGGCAACGGCATCGCTTCGAACGCGATCCACGGCAACAAGAGCCAGCCGCAGCGCGAGCGCGCGCTCGGCGAGTTCAAGGCGGGCAAAGTCAAGATCCTGGTCGCGACCGACATCGCCGCCCGTGGCATCGACGTTTCCGGCGTCAGCCATGTCATCAACTTCGAGCTGCCCAACGTGGCCGAGCAATATGTCCACCGCATCGGCCGCACCGCGCGCGCCGGCGCCGCGGGCGTGGCGATCGCCTACTGCGCGGATGACGAGAAGGCCTATCTCAAGGGCATCGAGCGGCTGACCAAGCAGAAGATCGAGGTGGTGCCGCTGCCCGAGAATTTCATCGCCGAGGCCAATCGGATCAAGGCGACCCGCGTTGCGGCGCCCGCGCCGACGGGCGGCCAGCGCCACGAGCGCAGCAGCGAGGACCGCAACCGGGTCAAGCGTCCCAAGAGCCGCAAGCCGAGCTTCGGCGCGGCCGGCGCTCCCAAGACCAATCGCGCCCGGCGCCGCGCCTCGGGCCGGTAACGGCCTTCTCTCCCCTCGGGGAGCGTTCTAGTCTGGCTTCCATGCCCTCGCCCGAATAAGGCGGGGGCATGTTGCGTTTAGGCCTTGTCCCGCTCGCCCTGATGGGCTCCGCCGCCGCTGCACAGGACGCGGAGGAGCCGATCGTCGTCACCGGCCGCGGCCTTCAGGCCGGGCTCGGCGAGCGCGTCTACGACAGCGTCGTGATCGACCGCGACCGCCTGACCGGCGCGGCGTCCGGCCGGATCGACGAGATCCTGAAGGAGGTGCCGGGCTTCCAGCTGTTCCGCCGTTCGGACGCGCGCTCGGCCAACCCGACCAGCCAGGGCGCGACCCTGCGCGCGCTCGGCGGCAACGCCTCGAGCCGGGCGCTGCTGATCCTCGACGGCGTGCCGCAGAGCGACCCGTTCGGCGGCTGGATCAGCTGGCCGGCCTACGATCCGCAGCGCCTCGGCGCGGTGCGGGTCGTCCGCGGCGGCGGATCGGGCATCCACGGCCCGGGCGCGCTTGCCGGCACGATCGAGATGCTCAGTGCCGACCCCGCCGACGTGCAGGGGGTGAACGGAAGCCTCTTCTACGGCAGTCGCGACAGCGTCGACGCCAAAGCCGGCGTGGGCGCTCGCCTGGGGGCCGGCTTCCTCTCGCTGTCTGGGGCCTATGGCCGCGGCGACGGCTTCGTCCCCATCGTCGAGGACCAGCGCGGGCCGGCCGACCGCGCCGCCCCCTATGAGCAGGCGAGCGTCGCGTTGCGCGCCGTGGCTCCGCTGTCGGGCGAAACCGAGCTGCAGGCGAGCGGCCTCTGGTTCCACGACGAGCGCGAGCGCGGCCTCGCCTTCAGCGCGATTCGCACCGAGGGCGCCGACGCAGCCTTGCGCCTGGTCGGCCGCAACTGGTCGGCGCTTGGCTATGTCCAGACCCGCCAATTCTACAACAGCTTCGCCGGGGTGGACTCCGCACGGACCACCGCCAGCCGCGTCTCCGAGCAATATAATGTTCCGGCCACCGGCCTTGGCGCGCGCTTTGAGGTCCGGCCGGTGACCGGCCCGTTCGAGCTGCGGCTCGGCGGCGACTGGCGCGAGACGGTCGGTGAGACGCGCGAGCGCTTCAGCTTCCAGAACGGGATCGGCACGCGCGGCCGCGTCGCCGGCGGCCGCACCCGCACGGTCGGCGGCTTCGCGGAAGCGGCATGGGAAAGCGAGGCGCTGACGCTGACCGGCGCCGGCCGCATCGACCGCTGGTGGATCCGCAACGGCTCGCTCGAGGAGCGTGTCTTCGCCACCGGCCAGATCGTCACCGACACGAGCCACCCCGACCGCTCCGGCTGGGAGCCGACCGGCCGCGCCGGCTTTGCCTTCCGCCCCGCCGGCGCGCTGACCGTGCGCGGCGCCGCCTATCTCGGCTGGCGGCTGCCGACGCTGAACGAACTCTACCGCCCGTTCCGCGTCGGCGCCGATTCGACGCTCGCCAATGCCGCCCTCGCGCCCGAAAAGCTGCGCGGTATCGAGGCGGGGGTGGATTACCGCCCGCTCTCGACCGCGCGCATCGGCCTCACCGTCTTCGCCAACCGGCTCGAGGACGGCATCGCCAACGTAACGGTCGGCCCGGGCGGCGGGGGCACGATCAGCCAGCGCCGCAACCTCGAGGCGATCCGCGCCCGCGGCATCGAGCTCGACGCCGGCCTGGATTTGGGGCCGTGGTCGCTCTCGGGCGGCTATTCCTACGTCGACGCGGAGGTCCAGGCCGATGGCCTAGCCCTGCCGCTCGACGGCCGCCGCCCGGCCCAGACGCCGCGCCACAGCGCCGCCGCCACTTTCGCCTGGAAAGGCCTTTCCGGCGCCCGTGCCGCGCTCACCGCGCGTTATGTCGGCAGCCAATATGAGGACGACCTCGGCGAACAGCTTCTGCCCGACGCCCTCACCTTCGACGCCGTCGCCTCGGCCCCGCTCGGCCGCCGCCTGACGATCGAGGCCCGCGTGGAGAACGCCACCGACGCCCACGTCGCCGCCGGCATTTCCGGCGCCGGCATCGTCGAGCGCGCCACGCCCCGCACGATCTGGCTGGGCCTGCGCTGGGGCGGCTGACCCGCCAGGACGAACGCGATCGGTCGCGCTAAAGGGTGTAGCGGGCGGAGGTGCTGGCGCAGCGGCAGCAGACGGGTTCGCGGCGCTGCATCTCCCGCAGGATGTCGTTCGCGCGGAGCGCCCTCGCCCGCAAGCGGTCGCGCTCGCCCCGGTCGATGGCGCGGCCGGCGGCCAGGAACGCGATGGCCGCATTTCGGGCTAGTCGATCGAGATCCTGTTGCACTGACAGCTCTTCTGTCGGGAGACCCAAATAGCGGGGAGGCCGTGCCCACGGCTTCCAGTCTTCGCGGAGGTGCGTCGCAACTGCATCACCCGTGCAGGCGCCCCCCGGCTCCCGCAAGGCCGCGATTGCCCGCGGTCGTCCGCTCGTCAAGGCAGAGGCCCTGCTCCTGAAACGTCCGTTCCAGCCTTTGGAACATGGATGCAAGCCGGCAAAGGCCGGAGGCGGGCAATGATGCGCGATTGCCCGGTTTGCGGCGGCGGACCGATCAGCTGTCCGAATCGGCGGCCGCGGCGGCCGCGCGCGCATCGCTTGGCGTCATGCCGAAGCGTGTCCGGAACAGGCGCGTCAGGTGGGCCCCGTCGCTGAAGCCGAGCCGCTCCGCCACCGCGCCGATGGGCTCGAGATCACCCGCCCTTTGGAGCGCGCGCAGCGCCGCCTGGAGCCGTCGCTCGCGAATATAGGCCTGGACGCCGCCTTCCTGCGCGAACAGCCGATGAAGGCTGGTGCGCGACATTCCCAGACGTCTGGCAAGGTCGCCGGCCCGGAGCGTGGGCGATCCCAGCCTTGCCTCGATTTCGGCGCGCGCGCGCAAAAGCGCGACACTCTGGGATGCCGCGTCCCGCATTTCGCCATTCTCGACCAAGGGATCGGCCGCGACCACGAGGAGGTCGAGGACGCTCCGCGCCAGATGCTCGGCGCGGGCCGCCGGCAGCATGGGAGCCGCTTCGACGAGCTGGAGCAGGTGGGCCCCGAGCAGGGTCGCGCTGGGCCCGATCACCACTGTGCCGTGCGCAGCCGCCGGATCGATGCCGAGGCGGAGCGCGAGCGCCCGCGGCACCGCCAGCATCGCGGTGCGGCTGGCGGTCGATTCGTGGCGGGACGTCAGCGCCATGTCCGCAAACAGGAGCGAGCCCGCGGCATGATTGAAGTCCCGGTCGCCGAAGACGCCACGGGCCTGACCCTCGGCCATGAACTGCACCGCCAGGAAATCGGCCTCGGAGGCCCGCAAAGCGGCATGGCTGCGCTCATAATGTTGCGCGGTGATGGCGACGTCGACGATGCGCACGCCGCCGATCTGGAGATCACGCGATTCCACGTCGAAGCCTTCGAGCGGGCGCGTTTCGTAAAGCGGCGCGAGGCTGGGCGAGAGACGCTGGCGCCACGCCTCGTGCCGGTCGGCCGGCGCCAGCGCGCGCGTCGAATAATGCCCGACCGCGAGGCGCGGCGCGGCTTCGCCCGACGGCGCCACCCTGGAAGATTTCGATGCCGGCATAGTTACGCGCTGCCCCCCGCTGCCCGGTTCGGACTAACGACTTTGGGCGGACCGCAATAGTCCCCGCGCGACAAAGGCGGCGGAGATGTGGCGGAGAGGGTGGGATTCGAACCCACGGTACCCTTACGGGCACAACGGTTTTCGAGACCGTCCCAATCGACCACTCTGGCACCTCTCCGCGGAGACGAGGGACACCCCGCTCATGTCAGGGCCGGTCGATAGCGGGGGCGCTCTAGCCGATGGATTCGCGCTTGCCAAGCGCCCTTCCTTGCCCGTCGTGCGTTATTGCCTACATTGGAGCCGAGATGCCTACGCACGACACATTCTTCACTGACCATGACGCCGCGATGAAGGCGCCGCCCGTGGCTCATGCCCGCTTCGCGATCGGCGATGTCGTCCGCCACAAGGTGTTCGAATTCCGCGGGGTGATCTTCGACGTCGACCCGGTCTTCGCCAATAGCGAGGAATGGTATCAGGCGATTCCGGTCGATCTGCGCCCGGCCAAGGACCAGCCTTTCTACCACCTGCTCGCCGAAAACGCGGATTCGAGTTACGTCGCTTACGTCAGCCAGCAGAACCTGGTGGCCGACGACAGCGACGAGCCGATCGACCATCCCGCCATCGCCGGCATCTTCGACGCTTATGCGGGCGGGCGCTATCGCCTGCGGCGCGAGCATCGCCATTAGAAAAAAGGCCGCCGGCGCCGCCGCGTTCGGTTGACATTGCCGGCCCTCGCTTGTAGCAGACCGCTTCCCGCGGGGCCTATGGCCACGGCCGTTAAGCCTGCGAAAAAGCTTTGAAGGTAATTGGAAACAGCCATGTTCGCAGTCGTGCGCACGGGCGGCAAGCAGTATCGCGTTGCCGCAGGAGACAAGATCGTCGTCGAGAAGCTCGCCGGCGAAGCGGGTGAAACCATCACGCTGGGCGACGTCCTGCTCGCGGGCGAGGGCTCCGACCTGAAGTCGACCGACGGCCTCACCGTCTCGGCCGAGATCATCGCGCAGGCGAAGGGCGAGAAGGTCATCGTCTTCAAGAAGCGCCGCCGCCACAATTACCGCCGCAAGAACGGCCACCGCCAGCAGCACACGATCCTGCGCATCACCGCGATCGGCGATGCCAAGGCCGAGAAGCCGAAGAAGGCCGCCGCCAAGAAGGACGCCGCTCCGGCTCCCGAGGCTGGCGCTCCGGCCGTCGAGACCGCCACGGAAGCGACCGCGCAGGCGCCGGCCAAGACCGCCGGCACCAAGAAGGCCGCGACCAAGAAGCCGGTTGCCGACAAGAACGCATAAACATATATCGCCTGGAAAGGCGCGATAGAGACACGAAGGCAGATTCGAGATGGCACATAAAAAAGCAGGCGGTTCGTCGCGCAACGGTCGTGATTCGGCCGGCCGTCGTCTTGGCGTGAAGAAGTTCGGTGGCGAGACCGTCGTCGGCGGCAACATCATCGTGCGCCAGCGCGGCACCAAATATTATCCGGGCACCAACGTCGGCATGGGCAAGGACCACACCCTCTTTGCGCTTACCGACGGCCGCGTCGCGTTCCGCGACGGCAAGCTTGGCCGCAAATTCGTGTGCGTAGACATGATTACGGCCCAAGCGGCGGAATAAACGACCATCGATAACGGGTCGTCCTTCAAGGGGCGGCCCCAGGTTCACACAAGAGAACCGTTTCGAGGGAGAGGGGCAGCCCCCTTCTCCCTTTTTTTCGTGTCTCCCTCGAAAGCAATGTCGCCGGACCGTAACCCTGATGGGGCAAGGGCCGGCGAGCAGGACCAGAGAGGAAGAAGACATGTTCGCCAGAACCGAGAGATTGCTGTTGCGGCCCGGCTGGGCCGAGGACGCCCGCGCCTTGCACGAGGCGATTGCCGACGAGGCAATCGTCCGCAATCTCGCCAGCGCTCCCTGGCCCTACACACTCGCCCATGCCGAGTCCTATCTTGCAACCGAGCGCCGGCCGGACGAACCGAGCTTCCTTGTCTTCCGTCGCACCGGCGGCGCACCGCGCCTCGTCGGCTGCGCGGGCCTCGGCCGTCGACCCGACGGCGAGATCGAGCTCGGCTACTGGGTCTCGCGCGAACATTGGGGCCTCGGCTACGCGACCGAAGCGGCGGAGGCGGTCGTGGGGATCGCTCGCGACGCGCTACGTCTGCCCAAGCTCCACGCCGGCCATTTCCTCGACAATCCGGCCTCCGGGCGGGTGCTGGCCAAGCTCGGCTTCCGGCCGACCGGCGTGATCGCGCCGCACTACAGCGCCGGCCGCGGCGAGGCAGCCGCCTGCCGCTCGTACGAACTCGACCTGCGCAAGAAAGCGGCGACCTCGCGCGCGGCGCTGCAGGCATTGGAGTCGGTCGAGCCGGAGTCGGCGCGGCGCGTGCCGGCGATGGCGGCCTGAACCCTGATCCCCTCCTCCGCCCTGGGCGGGGGAGGATTCGCCTCAGGCGAAGGCGGGCGCGTCGGCAGCCAGTTTGCGCTCCGCGCTCTCGATCAAAGCGCGGTCGTCATGGTTCCAGGGATGGAAGCCGGGCATGAAGAAGCTCACCCAGGCGCCGAACACCTTGCGCATCATGCCCGGCCGCACGAGGGCGAACCAGACGAAGCGCGCCCATGCCATCGGCCCCGTGATACCGTCCTGGTGGAGAAGCTCGAGCACTCCCGCGGTTCGGTCGACGATGAAGTTGCGTGTGACGAGCAGCATCACCTTGGCCTTCACCTTCCAGCGCGTGAAGCGCGGCCAGTCGCGGGTGGCGTGCAGCCAAGTATCGTAGGCGACGCCCTTATGCTCGATCTCCTCGATCGCGTGCCAGCGCCACAGCGCCGCCGTTTCGGCGTCGGCGCCGGCGAGGTGGCGCGGGTCGCGGAGCAGTTCGTGGGCGAGGATTGCGGTGAAATGCTCGAGCGCCATGGTCGCGGCGAGCGATGCGATCGGCGCGCGGGCGCGGACCATGTCGAGCCGCCAGTCGACCCGCTTCTCCAGGCTCGAGAGATCGTAGCCGGCCTCGCGCGCGCGCTTGTTGAACGCGACATGCTCGCGGCTGTGCATCACTTCCTGGCTGACGAAGGCGCGGATCTCCTCGGCCAGCTTGGGCGGCGCGCCGTCGCGGAACTTGCGGACGCTCTCGACGAAGAAGGCCTCGCCCTTGGGGAAGGTCGCCGACAGCGCATTGTAGAGCGCGGTGGCGATCGGATCGCCGCCCATCCACCAGCGCTCGGTGCGCATGCCGCGCCCGAAGCGGCGATCGCGCGGCGTGATCGTCAAATCCGAGGGTGTGGTTTCGCGCACCATCCGCTATCTCCTTCGACCATGGCAAATGTCGCATACTTACATTGATGTCAATAGCTCGCGCCCGCCTCACATCGACGGAGAGCCGCTCGGCAGCGCTGGAAGCGGCGCGCTTGTTGCTGACCGAGGAAGGCCCGCAATCGGTAACCCTGAAGGCGGTCGCCGCCCGAGTCGGCAGGACGCATGCCAATTTGCTCCATCATTTCGGCTCGGCGGCAGGCCTGCAATCAGAGCTGGCACGCCATATCGGCGACCGGGTGACGGCGGGGATCGCTGAGGCCGTGGAGCGCGCGCGCCAAGGCGAGGCCGATCCGATCGAGATCGTTGACCGCACGTTCGACGCGTTCGACCGTGAGGGAGCAGGCGCGCTCGCCGCCTGGATGATCCTCTCGGGCAATCGCGACGCGCTCGATCCGATCCTCGAATCGATCCACGACCTCGTCGACCAGCTGGGCCAAGGCCATGACGACACGCCGGTCCACGAAGTCACCTTGTGGCTCGTTTTGGCCGCACTCGGCGATTCCCTGCTCGGCGAGGCGATGGCCGGCGCGCTCGGCCTGGCGCGTGGCAAAGCGCGCGAACTGGCCCGGCGGCAGCTGCTCGCGCAGACCGGATTGGCGCGGTCCGAAGCGACGGAGTAGAGCGGGGGCATCGCCCGCCGCCCCCTGCCGGGCTAGCCGTAGACGCGATTGCCGCCTACATCGCCCCCATGCATTTCCTCGACCAAGCAAAGATCTTCATCCGTTCCGGCACCGGCGGCCCGGGCGCCGTCTCCTTCCGGCGCGAGAAATATA
This sequence comes from Pseudomonadota bacterium, assembly GCA_023423775.1. Lineage (GTDB taxonomy): Bacteria > Pseudomonadota > Alphaproteobacteria > Sphingomonadales > Sphingomonadaceae > Allosphingosinicella. Next base: position 20,062 of record JAFAEZ010000190.1, on the reverse strand, counting down.
TCGAATATGGCGGGCCGGACGGCGGCAATGGCGGCAAGGGCGGCGATATCGTCTTCGAGGCGGTCGAGGGCCTGAACACGTTGATCGACTTCCGCTACACGCAGCACTTCAAGGCGCCGCGCGGCAAGGGCGGCGCCGGCTCCAACATGACGGGCGCGGGCGGCAACGACCTCGTCATCAAGGTCCCGGTCGGCACCCAGATCCTGTCCGAGGACAAGGAGCATGTGCTCGCCGATTTCACCAAGGCCGGCGAGAAAGTCATCTTCCTGCGCGGCGGCGACGGCGGCCGCGGCAATGCCAGCTACAAGACCGCGACCAACCGCGCGCCGCGCCAGCACGGCACGGGGTGGCCTGGCGAGGAAATGTGGGTCTGGCTGCGCCTGAAGCTGCTCGCCGATGCCGGTCTGGTCGGGCTGCCCAATGCCGGCAAGTCGACCTTCATCAACCAGGTGACCAACACCAAGGCGAAGGTCGGCGCCTACCCGTTCACGACGCTCCACCCGCAGCTCGGGGTCGTCCAGCACCGCGGCCGCGAATTGGTGATTGGGGACATTCCCGGCCTGATCGAGGGCGCGGCCGACGGCGCGGGCATCGGCGACCGCTTCCTCGGCCATATCGAACGCTGCCGCGTCCTGCTCCACCTGGTCGACGTCAACAATGAGGATGTCGCCGAGGCCTATCGCATCGTCCGCGACGAGCTCGACGCTTATGGCGCAGGCCTCGAGGACAAGGCCGAGATCGTTGCGATCAATAAGTCGGACACGGTCGACGACGAACTGCTCGACGCTTTGTCGGACGAGCTTGAGGCGGAGTGCGGCCAGAGGCCGCTCCGCCTTTCGGGCGCGACCGGCGACGGCAAGGAAGCTGTGCTCGACGCGATCCTTGCCCGGCTTAGCGCGGAGGCGGAGCGCGAGCCGCAGACCGAGGGCGACTGGTCGCCGCTATGAGCCGCCGCAACGCGAGGATCCGCACCCTGGCCGTCACTGGCGGCACCGGGTTCGTGGGACAGCATCTGCTCCGCCTGGCGCTCGCCGAGGGCTATGACGTCCGCGCGCTGACCCGCGGCTGGAAGCCGCCCGAGGACGAGATCGTCTGGGTCGACGGCGCGCTTGACCGCCCCGAAAGCCTCGTCAAGCTGGTGCAGGGTGCGGACGCGGTCATCCACATTGCCGGCCTGATCAGCGGCGACGCCGCAGCGTTCGAGGCGGTCAACGTCACGGGTACGGCGGCGATGATCGACGCCGCCCGCATGGCCGGCGTGCGCCGCTTCATCCACATCTCGTCGCTGGCCGCGCGCGAGCCGTCGCTCTCCGCCTACGGCCGTTCAAAGGAGAGGTCCGAGCGCCTGGTTGCAGCGTCAGGGCTCGAATGGACGATCATCCGCCCGCCAGCGGTCTACGGGCCTGGCGACCGCGAGACGCTGGAGCTGTTCAAGATGGCGCAACGCGGCCTCGTCGCGCTGCCGCCGGGCGGCCGCTTCTCAGTGATCCACGTGGAGGATCTCTGCCGTCTGATCCTGCGCGTAATCGACGAGCCGGACACATTGCTCGAGACCTACGAACCCGACGACGCCCGGGCCGACGGCTGGGACCATCGCGAGTTCGCCGCCACGTTGTGCAAGGTCTTCGACCGCAAGCCGCGCACCCTCTCAGTCCCCAAGCTGGTGCTGAGCGCCGCCGCGCAGGTCGATCGCCTGGTGCGGCGCAAGAAGGCGAAGCTCACCCCCGACCGGGTCGGCTATTTCTGCCATCCCGATTGGGTCGTCCACGCCGAGCGCCGCCCGCCTGCCGGACTGTGGCGACCCCAGGTGGAGACGATCGGCGGGCTGGCCGACACTGCGAGCTGGTATCGCGCCCAGGGCTGGCTTCGCTAGGCGCCCATCCAAACGGCATATTGAATGACGAAGGCGATGAAGCTCCCCGTCAGCCCGGCCAGGAAGATGCGGTAGGCATAGCCGAGCAACCGGTATTTCTTGGTCTGGAGCACGGTGCCGTTCTGGTAGATGTCGCGAGCCATGGTGAGATAGATGCCGTCGTCGGTGCGCAGCCGCTCCCGGATCCGGTCGAGAAACTCTTCCTCCTCGAGCTGGGTGAAAGAGCCGAAGAACAGCAGGTTCAGCCCTCCCTTGCGCTTGTAGCGGGTCGCAGGGAGGATCGCGAGCACCGCGAACACCGCCGAGAAGAAGGCGGAAGCGCCGAGGATCAGCAGCGGCAGCGGCGACTCTACCCGCTGCGCCTGCCCGATCGTGATCGTGAAGATGACGAAGGTGGCACCCATCAATATGCTCGCTTTGTGGTCCGCCATGGCGGAAAGCTGCATGTGTATCTGCTGGGTAGTGCGGACCATGTGGATCGCGTTGGCCGGATAGACCGGCACCTCAGGCGCTTGATTTTTATCCATTCATTCCCTCCGCGGGGCGAATGGAGAGCTTCGCACGTCGTCGCAGCGCTGCCAAGCTTCGCCCCGTTGTCGCCCTAATCGCTTGGCACAGGCGCGGCTGGGACATAAAGGGCGACCATGACAGACAGAGACGAAACCCTCGCCAAGGTGAGCGAGCTGATCGCGCCGTTCAACAAGAAGGGCGTGCAGCTCACCGAAGCGACTACCTTCGCCGGCGACCTGGAGTGGGACAGCCTGATCGTCATGGACTTCGTCGCCTCGGTAGAGGACGAGTTCGACATCCTCATCACGATGAACCAGCAGGCCGAGATCGAAACGGTCGGGCAGCTGGTCGACGCCGTCGAAGAGCTCAGGAACGACGGATGACGGAAGCTCTGCGCAACCCGATGAACCCGGCCGACGAAATCCCGCCGGCGCCGACCAGCGGCACCGATCTCTTCTCGAAGTTCGACCCGCTGATCGCCGAGCGCCAGGCGTTGCTGAACACCGGGGTGCGCGATCCGTTCGCGATCGTGATGGACAAGGTCCTCTCTCCTACCTTGGCGGTGATCCAGGGCAAGGAGACGATCCTGCTCGGCACCTACAATTATATGGGCATGACCTTCGATCCGGACGTGATCGCCGCCGGCAAGAAGGCGCTCGACGAATTCGGCTCCGGCACGACCGGCAGCCGCGTCCTCAACGGCACCTATCAGGGCCACAAGGAATGCGAGGACGCGCTCAAGGAATTTTACGGCACCGAGCACGCCATGGTGTTTTCGACCGGCTACCAGGCCAATCTCGGCCTGATGTCGACCATCGCCGGCAAGGACGACTACATCATCCTCGATGCCGACAGCCACGCCTCGATCTACGACGGCTGTGCTCTCGGCAACGCGCAGATCGTGCGCTTCCGCCACAACAGCGTCGAGGACCTCGACAAGCGCCTCGGCCGCCTGCCCGCGACGGGCGGCCGGCTGGTCGTCCTCGAAGGCGTCTATTCGATGCTCGGCGACATCGCGCCGCTGAAGGAAATGGTCCAGGTCGCCAAGAAGCATGGCGCGATGGTCGTGGTCGACGAAGCGCACGGCATGGGCTTCTTCGGCGCCAACGGCCGCGGCGTTTTCGAGGAAGCGGGCGTCGAGGCGGATGTCGACTTCGTCGTCGGCACCTTCTCCAAGTCGGTCGGCACGGTCGGCGGCTTCGTCGTCTCGAACCATCCCAAGTTCGACGTGCTCCGCCTCGTCTGCCGCCCCTACGTCTTCACCGCCTCGCTGCCGCCTTCGGTGGTCGCAACCGCGGCGACCTCGATCCGCAAGCTGATGCATGCCGGCGACAAGCGCGCCCATCTCTGGGAGAATAGCAAGCGCCTCCACAAGGGCCTGCGCGACCTCGGCTTCAACATCGCCACCAAGGAAGCTGAAAGCGCGATCATCGCGGTGCTGCTGCCCGATCAGGAAAAGGCGGTCGCCATGTGGCAGGCGCTGATCGAACAGGGCGTGTACGTCAACATGGCGCGGCCGCCGGCGACGCCGGCCGGCATGTATCTGCTGCGCTGCTCGCTCTGCGCCGAGCACAGCTCCGAGCAGGTCGGCCAGATCCTCGAGAAATTCGCCGCCGCCGGCCGCGCCACCGGCGCCATCGGCTAGGCCTCTCCTCGGCCGTCATTGCGACGCGGCGGTCCATCGGGGCAAGACCCCGACTGTATTGCTTCGCTGCTCGCAATGACGGAAAGGCGGCCCCACCTCAGGGTAAATACGGGCGTAACCATTCGTCTTCCAAGCGGGGCCGGCATCCACTAGGGTAAGCGGGCTATGGCGAGTGAAGAGAAAGACGCCGCGCCGCGTGGGGGCTCGTGGCGGCGGGGTTGGGCCAGCGCCGGCGCCATCGTCGCGACCATCCTCCTCATCGGCCTGATCGTGATGGTCACGCTGACCAACCGCGCGCGCGACGATGCGCTCGCCTGGGAGCGCCATACCCAGCAGGTCGTGCTGCTCGCTCGCACCGTCGACGCCACGATCGCCCGGTCGGAATCGACGCTCGGCCGCTACGTGCTCGACGAGGACCCGAAGACCGGGAACCTCTATTACAGCGAGTGGCGCCGCGCCGGCCGCCAGATCGGCGAGCTGCAGAAGCTGCTCCGCTTCGACCCCGACCAGCGCCAGCGCATCGAGATGCTGAAGCAGCTCTACCAGACGCGCGGGATGGAGCTGGCGGCCGCCGCTCGCGGCGCCGCGATCAAGAAAGCGAGCGGCGGCGTCCCGCTTTTCTATCAGGCCGGTCTGTCGCCGACCGGTCCCGCGCTACGCAGCACGCTCGATTCGATCGCCGCCAGCGAGCGCGAGCATCTCCAGCAGCGGATCGAGCGCACCCGCATGTTCGACGAGGAGGCGGACAAGCTGACCGAGGCGTTGGGCTGGTTCGGAATCCTGATCGGGCTCGCCGCGATCGGCCTCGGCCTTGCCGCCTATCACGCCATTTCCGAGCGCCTGCTCGCCCGTCAGGAAGCGGAAAGCGAATCCTATCGTGCCATGTCGCTCGAGCGCGCGGTGCAGGAACGGACCCGCGAGTTGCGCGATGCCAACGACCGGCTCCGCGCTGAAGCGGCGGAGCGCGAGGCGGCCGAGGCGCGCCTCCGTCAGGTCCAGAAGATGGAGGCCGTTGGCCAGCTCACCGGCGGCCTCGCCCACGATTTCAACAATATGCTGGCGGTGATCGTCGGCGGCCTCGATCTTGCCAAGCGCAAGCTCCTCGGCCCCCGCCGTGAGGTCGAACTGCACCTCGACAACGCCATGGAGGGCGCGACCCGCGCCGCCGCCCTCACCCGCCGCCTGCTCGCATTCTCGCGCTCCGACCCGCTGACGCCCAAGGGGATTGCGCCGGCCGAGCTGGTGGAATCGATGCTCGACCTCGTCGACCGCTCCATTGGCGAGCGGATCGCGGTGACGACCCGCTTCGCGCCCGATCCGTGGCGGGTATGGGCGGACACCAACCAGCTCGAGAACGCCATCCTCAACCTGTGCGTGAACGCGCGCGATGCGATGCACGGCGAAGGCCGGCTGGGCATTTCGGTGGAGAATGTCTCGATCGATGCCGGTGAGATCGGCTCGCTGGCTGAGGGCGACTATGTCCGGATCAGCGTTTCGGACACCGGCAGCGGGATCGCGCCGGAGCATCTGGAACGGGTCTTCGAACCCTTCTTCACCACCAAGCCGGTCGGCAAGGGCACCGGCCTTGGGCTGAGCCAGATTTTCGGTTTTGCGCGCCAATCCGGCGGCGATGTCGCGATCGACTCCGAACTCGGCCGCGGCACCACCGTCTCGATCTATCTGCCGCGCTCGCTGCGCGCCGCCGAGGCCGAGGCCGAAGCCGTCAGCGCAGCGCGCACGGAGCCGGCCCCGGCAGGCACCCCGATTCTGGTGGTCGAGGACGATCCCCGCGTCAGCCGCTCCACGGTCAGCGCGCTCGAGGAGCTCGGCTACCACCCGACCGCGTGCGGCGGCGGCGCCGAAGCGCTCGACATCCTGGCCAAGGACGCGAGCATCGCCCTCATCATCACCGACGTGATGATGCCGGAAATGACCGGACCGGAGCTGGTGCGGATCGTGACCGAGCGCTACCCGCACATCGCGGTGCTGTTCGTCACCGGCTATGTCGGCGAGGCGGGCGAGGCCGAAGAACTGACCGGGGCCGACATCCTGCGCAAGCCATTCACCGTCTCGGCCCTGTCCGACGCGGTCGCCGCTGCGCTCGACCGGCGACCTAGCGAATCGCCTTCTGGCGCAACAAGCGCGGCAGCAGAGTAAGTGCCCCGACCAACGGCCAGCGCCGCTGCCACGGCTTGATCGCGATGTCGGTGCCGGCGTGGCGATTGATTTTCCAAGCGATGTAATCGATGCCGCCGGCGAAGGTGCCGCTCGCCTTGGCAAGCCGGATCACCGACAGCGCCTTGCCGGCGCGCCGGCGCCGGTTCCACAGCCGCTCGGCCTGCCGCTTCGCACGCGGATCGACCGGAGAGGACAGATCGAGGCCCGCGGCGGCAAGCGCCGGGCCGGTGAAGCGCCGATAGCGGTCGGGATCGGCGTCGACCACCGAGGACGCTCGGGTCTTGCGTTCGGCGCGGAGCTCGGCGGCATAGGTCAGCGCGAAGGCCTGCCGCCACAGATCGAGGGGATCGTCACCGGCGGCCAGCGGTCGCGCCGCCGCCAATAGGGTGGGCGCCGCGCGGGCGATCGCAATCGCCGAGGCTTCCGCCGCCTCGTCGTCCCTGCTCCAGACGAGCCGCGCCGGCTGGGCGAAGCGTGCCCAGACCGAGACGGACAATGTGTCGCTCGTATTGAGGCGCAGGAAATCGGCCTCGCTCAGGACGGCGTATTTCGCGGCCAGGCCCTGATGTTCGAAGGGGAAGACATTGGGCGGGATGAGCATGTTGGCGCGCACCATCCAGCTCCGGCCATAGGCCTCCTCATAGCTCGACACGATCAGGTAGAAATCGAGCATCTGCCCGTCGAGATCGGACGTGCGCAGGCAGGAGCCGTAGAACAGCACCGCGCGCGCCGCCTGCGGATAACGCGCGGCGAGCGCGGCCGCCATCGCGGCCACCCGGGGATCGACCGGTTCGGCCAGCTCGGCCCGCACGAGTTCGACGAGATCGCTCATCACCCCCTCATATCCTTCCCGCGGCGGGCCGGGGAGGATCAGGCAACCAGTTTCAGGAACGGGACCGGCGCGGTGGGACGCAGCACGATCGGCCGGTCGAGATTGGCCTCGAACAATTCGCCGTCGAGAATCACGCTCGACCGGTCGCCCTCGATCCGAATCTCATCGCCCCGCTCCAGATGCACACCGGAAACGCAGCTGCGGCCGAGCCGGCCGGCGATCGCCGCGATCAGCACGTGAAACAGGGTCGAGCGCCGGCCGTCGATCGCCATCAGCTGCATCGAGCCGACCGGTCCCGCCGCGCTTGCCAAGGTGTTCTTGAGCAACAGCCGTTGCAGTGTCGTCACCATCAGCAGCGCAAAATGGCCGTGCAGTTCGCCATGCTTCAGCACCGACACCTTCACCGGCGCCGGCCGCGGCGGCAGGAACTTGCCGCGCAAGCCGAACAGGATCGATATCGCCACCGCCAGGAAGGTCAGGAAGTGGCTGAGGCCGTTGGGCAGGCCGAGCGGGTAAATCTTGTGCCGGCAATAGAGCATGATGTCGGCGAGGCCGGCGCCGCCCAGGAACATGCCGAGCACGGGCCGTGCGCCCGCAGTGCCGTCGCTCAGCTGGATCAGCTCGCGCTGGACGATGTGCGGCGCCATATCGGTCTGCGCCAGTTCCAGCACGCGCTCCAGCGCGACGATCGGGTCGCCGGCGGCGCCGAGATCCAGCGCGATGAGATTGGTCTTGCCGTTGGGCAACACCGCGACCGGCGGCGGCGCATCGCCGAAATGGCCGCCATGGTAAAGCTCGGTCAGGGCCGCCTGCACGGTGCCGTCGCCGCCGTTGATGACCAGCACCTTGGGGGCGACCCGCGCGATCTGGCGCAGCGCCAGGCCGATCTGGTCCACATGCTCCACCTCATAGTGGAAGATGTCCTTGTGATCGGCGCAAAAGCTCCTCACCCGCGGAAGCAGCGACCTGTTTCCGGTGGAACGCGGGTTGGAGAGGAGCGCGACGCGGGCCATCCGTGCCTTACGCGATCGGCTTAATGGTGAGGCCCTGCTTGTAGTTCAGCACGACGTCGATCGTCTTCACGCCGTTGCCGACGGGGATCGCGACGCTCTGATACTTCGGCTTGAGGCTCAGCAGCGAAAGCTTGGGATTGCGCGAGAAGCCGCCGCCGTCACCCCAGTCGGAGCCGTTGCCCTTGACGTCGTGGCGCACCGCGATCGCATATTCGCCGGCCTTGGGCACGGCGACGCAGACCCGCATCGGGCCGGTGGCGGTAACCGGCAGGTCGATCCGGCGCAGCTTCTTGCCCTTGGCAAGGAAGTCTGCCGGATTGCTGCCATAAAGCTGAACGCGGACGCGGCCCGCGCGCTCCTTGAATCCCGTGACATTGACCAGCACCGCGGGCTCGCCCGCGCCGGTCCGGCACGATGCCGCATCGGGGCCGAGCGCAGCTTCGGCCGCCGTGGCGGGTGCCACGAAGGTCAGCGCGGCAGCGACTGCGATGGAAGACATCAGTTTCAACATGACCGTAGCGCTCCTGGAAGCTATAGCCGGCCCTCAGAGGACCCGGCTCGGTTGTGTAAACCCCCGGTACCTCGCTAGATCGTATGTGCATGCGGCCAAATTGTGGTCATGGAGCGTCTAAAAGTTGGGCATCGGCACGCTGACGGATCGCTATATAGCGCGACTGGTGGCGGTGCCGCTGGTCGCGACGCTCGTGCTGTCCGCGATGCTGCTCATCCTCGAGAAGATGCTGCGCCTGTTCGATTTCGTGGTGAGCGAAGGCGGTCCGGTCGGCGTCGTCTGGAAGATGCTCGCCAACCTCATTCCCGAATATCTCTCGCTCGGCATTCCGATCGGCCTGATGCTGGGCATCCTGCTCGCCTTCCGCCGGCTCGCCTTATCGTCGGAGCTGGACACATTGCGCGCAGTGGGCCTCGGCTACGGCCGGCTGCTGCGCGTGCCCTATATGTATGCGATCGCGCTGATGGCGCTGAACCTCGCGATCGTCGGCTTCCTGCAGCCCTACGCCCGCTATAAATATGAGGAACTGCGCTTCGAGCTGCGATCGGGCGCGCTCGGGGCGTCGATCAAGGTCGGCGAGTTCAACAACCTCGGCAAGCGGATGACGCTCCGCGTCGAGCGCAGCGACGACGAAGGCCGCCACCTGCACGGCGTGTTCGTCCGCGCCGAGACGAGCGACGGCAAGACTTTGGCGGTGACGGCGGACCGCGGCGCCTTCCTCGCTACCGACGACCCCGACAAGATCATCCTGCGCCTCACCAACGGCCGCCTGTCGCACGACGCGCCCAGCTATGTCGCGCCGCGCGTATTGAGCTTCGAAAGCCACGATCTGCCGATCGATCTTCCGGCGATCGAGAATTTCCGCCGCCGCGGCGACGGCACCAACGAGTTCACGATCCCTGAACTGGTCCGCCTCGGCCGCAATGCCAATATTCCCGAGCAGTTGCGTGACAGTTCCCGCGCCAATTTCCACTTCCGCATGGTCGAAGTGGTGATGATGCTGATGCTGCCTTTGCTCGCGGTGGCGCTCGCCGTGCCGCCCAAGCGCAGCACCTCGGGCCTCGGCATCTTCATCTCGATCGTGATCGTCGTCACCTATCACAAGATCAATCAATATGCCGAGCAGATGGGTGCCCAGGGTCGGATCGACCCCATCATCGCCTTGTGGACTCCGTTCCTCATCTTTGCGGGTCTCATCCTCTGGATGTATTGGACGCTGGCGCATAAGCCAGGCGGCCAGCCGATCGGCGCGCTCGAACGCGTCGCCGCCAAGGCCGGCAAGGGGATCAAGCGTGTGTTTGGTATCGGCCGCCGGCGCCGGGTAGTTCCCGCCGAATGATCAACGTCCAGTTCTTCCCGTCCAAGCGGATCGCCTGGTATATGGCGCGCACCTTCGTGCTGCGCAGCGTGGCCGTGCTGATCGCGCTCGTCGTCATCCTGCAGACGCTCGACCTGCTCGGGGAGTCGGGCAAGATCCTGCGCGTCGCCGGCAACACCGATTCCGATCTCTGGTATTATGTGTCGCTGCGCTTCCCGCAATTGGTGGCGAGGTTCCTGCCCTTCTCGGTGCTGCTCGGCACCCTGATCACGCTCGCGACGCTCAACCAGAATAGCGAGATCGTCAGCATGAAGGCGGCGGGCATCTCCGCCCATCAGATCATCGCGCCGCTCGTCCTCGCGAGCCTGTTCATCGCCGCCGGGACCTTCATCTTCCAGGAGCGCGTGGTCACCCGTGCCACCGCCACTTTGAGCGACTGGCAGTCGGTCGACTACGCCCGGATCCAGAGCAAGGGCGACGTCACCACCAACGCCTGGGTCCGCCAAGGCGACGATCTGATCCTCGCCCGCGAGGTGAGCGGCCAAGGCGCGGCGACGCGGCTTCACGGGGTTAGCATCTACGAGCGCAGCGGCGGCACGCTGCGCTCGATCGTCACTGCAAAAAGCGCCCGCCCCGCCCAGGGTGGCTGGCTGCTCGAGGATGTCGAGCGCTTCGACCTGGCTCGCACCGTGACCACGCGCCAGCCGACGATGATCGCCGGAAAGGGCGTCGAACCCAATCAATTCACCCTGGCGGACGTCAAAGCGGACGAGCAGGATTTCGTCACGCTCGCCCGCTCGATCGAGGATCTGAAGGCTGCCGGCATGGCGACCGGCGCACTCGAGGCCGGCCTGTGGCACAAAATTTCCGGCCCGCTCTCGGTCGTGCTCATGCCTTTGCTCGCCGCCGTCGCCGCCTTCGGCCTGGCCCGCGCCGGCCAGCTCTTCGTCCGCGCGGTGATCGGCATGGCGCTCGGCTTCGCTTACTTCGTGGTCGACAATTTCGCGCTCGCCATGGGCAATCTCGGCGCCTATCCGCCCGTGCTTGCCGCCTGGGCGCCGTTCGCCCTGTTCTTCCTGATCGGCGAGGCCGTCCTCATCCGGACCGAGGAATGAGCGGCCTCCTCCCGGCCGGCCCGGCACGATGACGGACGCCGCCGCCGTCACCCGCGGCGATGTCGCGCGCGGCGCCAAGCTGGCTGGCCTCGCGCGGGCCGGTTCGCTGATCGATGCGCTCGCCCAACCGCTCTTCACCTGGCTGTTCGGCCTCGCCACTTATGGAATCTACGTGGTCCTGTGGGGCGCGATCAATCTGGTCGAGAATATCGTCGACCTGTCGATGACGACCGCGCTCAACCGGGTCATTCCCGGCGCCGAGGACGAGGAGCAGGCGCACGGCGCGCTCAAATTCGCCTTCCTGGTCACGATCCTTCCCGCGGCCCTGATCGCCGGACTCGCCGCGTTCAACGCCGACACGCTCGCCGGCCTCCTCTCCGCCGCGCCCGAGGACCGCGCCACCCTGCCGACCGCGATCGCCTTGTTCGCCTGGGCGCTGCCGCTCTGGACCTTCATCGAAGTCGCGACCTCGGCCGCGCGCTCGCGCCGCGCCTTCGGCCCCGAAATCCGCCTGCGCGTCTTCTGGGAGCAGATCGCCCGGATCGTATTCGCCGTCGGCTTCTTCCTCGCCGGCTTCCACAGCCTGGGCCTGATGCTCGCCCATCTCTGCTCGCTGACGCTGACGGCCGGCCTGTGCGTGCCCCTGCTCGCCCGCTATTTCGACATGAGGCTGCTGGTGCGCGCGCCGATTCCGCCGAAGCTCGCCGGCCACGTCCTGGTCTCCGGCCTCGCCTTGCTGCCGTCGGGCCTCTCTCGCCGCCTGCTGATCGATGCCCCGCCGGTCGTGCTCAACCTGATGATCCCGGGCGCACGCGGCGCCACCGCCGCCGGCCTCTACGAGATCGCGCGCAAGATCTCGACCGTCACCTTCTTCGTCCGTCAGGCCTTCCAATATGTGATGGGTCCGCTCTCGGCGGCGCAGGCGCGGGTCGACCGAGTCGCGATCGCCCCGCTCTACCGCTTCGCCAGCCGCGTCTCGACGGCGATGGTGGTGCCCCTGGCCGGCCTCCTCGTCTTCGCCGGCGCCGACATCCTCAGCCTCTACCGACCCGAGGCGATGGCCGCTTTGCCCTTGCTCTACGTGCTGGTCGCCGCGCGCGCGCTGGAGGCGATCGTCGGCCCCGCCACCGCGATCGTCGAGATGACCGGCCATCGCATCTACCCGCTCCTCAACAGCCTGATCGGCACCGCGCTCTGGGCCGGGCTGGCCTGGTGGCTGGTGCCGGAAATGGGCGCCATGGGCATGGCGATCGCCGCCGGCGTCGCGGTCGTCGCGATCGCTTATGCCGCCACTGTCGAGCTCCAGATCAGCGACGGCCTCTCGCCGTTCGACAGCAAATTGCTCTACGGCCTCGGCGTCGGCCTGCTCGGCCTGGCATTGATGGCGCTCGCCGAGCATTTGACGCACGGCCCGCTTCGCTTCGGCCTCGTCTTCCTGCTGTGGATGCTGACCAGCTGGTGCGCCCTCCGCTTCGGCCTCGTCCGGAGCGACCGCCAGGCGCTCGGCGGGTTTGGAAGGCGGCTGCGGCTGGCGTGAAGCCCGGCGCCTGAAATAACCGTTTGCGCTTAGGCGCCTGGCGCTTGAAGCCGTTCGCCTGTCCCTGTTAGAATGGGCCATGGCCGGAGCAGAACGCGCCCTCGAACGGATGACCAATTGCCTGATCTGGGCCGGCATCTCGCTGGCCGCCTTGGCGCCGATCGTGCTCGCGATCGAGCTGGTCGAATGGTATGTCACCGGCCATTGGCCCGGCTGGTCGGTCGAGGACGGTTTGCTGTTCGTCGGGCTGGAGCAGCCGCTTGCCCATTTCAGCTTCGTGCAATTCCTGCTCGATCTGGCCACCGATCTCCCGCTCGCCGTCGGCCTCTATCTGTTCGGCCTCGGCATTTTCCTCGGCGCGTTCAACCTGGAGCCCGAGCAGGGCGCGGCGCGATAACCGAGCCGCGGCGCGTTATCGCCGAATCCTCGCCCTAAACCTGCCTTATTGCGCATTCATGACGCGGACACATATTGGCGGGCAAAGCGCCCGCCGCGGACAAAGCCATTCGAGGTACATGAAGTGAAGATCGCCCACGCCCTTCGCCCGGCATTCTGGAAGCGCGAGCATCATCTGGACAAGATGACGCTGAAGGAACTGATCGTCGCTTACGTCCAGTATCCGGCGATCATCGGCTATGTGCTGCTCTCGGTGGCGGCGATCGCCGTCTATGCCTGGCAACCGGCGCCGCTGCTGCCGACGCTGGCCGCGGTCGGCATCGCGGTCTTCATCTATCCGGTCGTCTGGTATGCGCTGCACCGCTGGGTGCTGCACAGCCGCTGGATGTTCAAGGTGCCGTTCCTCGCCTCGACCTGGAAGCGCATCCATTACGATCACCACCAGGATCCGAACCATCTCGAGGTGCTGTTCGGCGCGCTGCATACGACGGTGCCGACGATCGGCATCGCGACTTTGCCGATCGGCTATGCGCTGGGCGGCGTCGGCGGCGCTGCGGCGGCCTTCGCCACTGGGCTGCTCACCACCTGCTTCTACGAATTCTGCCACTGCATCCAGCACCTCGCTTACAAGCCGAAGTCGAAATGGCTGCAGGAAATGAAGAAGCGCCACATGGAGCATCATTTCCACGACGAGGACGGCAATTTCGGAATCACCACCTTCGCCTGGGACAAGCTGTTCCGCACCTATTACCACCGCTCCGAGCGGCCGGCGAAGAGCCCGACGGTGTTCAACCTCGGCTACACGCCGGAAGCGGCCGAGAAATGGCCGCGCGTCGCCCAGCTTTCCGGCGGCGTCGCCACCGGCCACCCCCGCCGGCGCGGCAAGGACACAGCCTGACGGCTGTTGACGCTCGCACAAGGAAAGGGGCTCCTTCGGGAGCCCCTTTTGTTTTGGCCGTTAGCCCGCCAAGGTAGGTAGCGCGCCGGCCCCCGCCGGAGGCACGACGCGCGACCCGCCCGGTCAGTTCGGCTGGGAAGGGACCGGAGCCGCCGCGGGCGCGGCTGCGGGGACGACCATCGGTTGCGGAGCCGCTGCCGGGGCGAAGGCTACGGTGAGGTCTTCATCGAGGAAGCCGGTCACCGGAGCGCCGAGCGGAATGCGGGCGCTGGTGCCGGTCGTGAAGAAGCCTGCGACCGGCACAAAGGCGATGGCTGCGACGACGCCGGCAGTCCCGGTGACGCCCTTGTCGTCGATCGCGCCCGTCATCCGGATCTGGCGGCCATTGGCGCGCACCGAAAGGACGCGTGCGTTGATGCGGCCCGACTTGCCCCACATGCCCTTGTTGCGAACGTCGGTGACTTCGCCAACGGCCGGGCTGCCGGCCGGAATCACGACTTGGTCGTTGATCGTGACGGGCTCGGCGACCTCCAACTGGAAGCGCTGGCCGACCCGGAGCTTCTTGCCTTCCGTGGTCAGGGGCTCACTCATCTTGAGCAGAACCTTGGTTCCGGCACGCAGCACGTTGGCGGCCGGATCTCCGACGATCACCGCGGTCTGCTGGGGCGGAGCGATGGTTGCGGCAGGCGCCGCCGGCGGCGATTGCGCCAGAGCGGCAGTCGAGCAGGCGAGCAGTAGCGCGCCCGAAAGCGCGCGAGACGAATTCAGCATCTGTATTTCCCCCTGTTGATCAGCCTCTTTGAGGCTGGGGGCGATGGTGAGGCGAAGGCCGTTACGAAGTCAATAATTTGGTGCGGGAGGGAGAGCGACCACTCTTTCTCAAAGACTAAGGTCCCAGCTTACGCGCCGAAGGTTGCCGCAGCGTTGACGGAGAACATGACCTGGCGACCGATTTCCTTGGACCTGCAGGGCTCTTGAAGCCCGAAAAATCCGTTCCTAAATTTCCTTCGCCGGAAGACTTTTTGGCGGTTTCCGGCCAGTTACAGGGCGTTCGTGGCTTACAGTCGCCCTTCATTTTCATGTTGCTCAAAGGAGGATGTGATCATGAGAACCGCATTTGATTTGTCGCCCTATCGGCGCAGCACCGTCGGCTTCGACCGGCTGTTCGATTTCCTCGAAAATGCCGCGCGATCCGAGCCGGCGGAAAATTATCCGCCCTACGACATCGAGAAGCTGGGCGATGACCGCTATCGCATCACGCTCGCGGTAGCCGGCTTCCGGCAGGACGAGATCGAAATCACTGCCCGCCAGAACCTGCTGGTGATCAGCGGCCGCAAGGCCGAGGGCCGCGGCAAGGACGGCAACTATCTCCATCTCGGCATTGCCACCCGTTCGTTCGAGCGGCGGTTCGAGCTGGCCGATTTCGTCCGCGTCGGCGATGCCGAGCTGCGTGACGGCCTGCTCTCGGTCGAGCTGGTCCGCGAGATCCCCGAGGCGATGAAGCCGCGGACGATCCCGATCAATGGCGGCTCCAGCCAGACGATCGAGGCTCATAATGATCGCTCCGAGCAGATCGAAGGCCGGAACGAGACCGAAGCGGCCTGAACGGCGACCGGCGCCGGACGACCGGCGCCGGTTTTTCTTTCCCGCCAAGCTTCAGCGAGCGTCGGCGAAGCTCCGTCGCGCCTCGGCGATGGCCGCATCGCGCTGAGGCAGCGCTGCGTCATGGGTCGCCACCCGGCAACGACGCACCGCCTTCCGCCCCTTGAGGTCGTAGGCTGCCGCGTCGCCGCAGGCTGCGCGGATCGCGACGGCGATGCGCCGATCGAGTCGGGCGATGTCGGAGGCGCGCGCGAGATCGAGATCGGCAAGGCGGACGGGGGTGGCGGCAGGCGGCTGGGCTTCGGCCAGGCCGGGCGCGACGAACAGGGTGGCGGCAAAAGCCGCGACGAGCATGGGATTCATGACGATCTCCGTGGGTTCGGATATGAGCGTCGGCGCCGACGTGGGTTGCTTATACGCCTGCCGAGGAGGCACCCCTAACAACGATGTTGCGCGCCCGTTCTGCAAAAGTGCAGAATGATCGGATGCTCGACTGGAACGACGTTCGCTATTTTCTTGCCGTGGCCGAGAGTGGCAGCACGCTGGCCGCAGGCCGGGCGCTCCGCGTCAGCCAGACGACCGCGGCGCGGCGCGTCGCGGCGCTCGAGGCCGCGCTCGGCGTCACCTTGTTCGAGCGGCGCCCCGCCGGCTATGCGCTTACCGCTGAGGGCGAGGCTTTACTGGACACCGCGCGCGGCATGCAGTCGGCAGCCTATGGCTTTGCCGAAGCGGCCGCTGCCCAGGCGCGCGCGACCAGCGGCCCGGTACGGCTCACGACCCACGAAATCTTCGCCGTCACCCTGCTCATGCCCATCCTGCGCGATTTTCACGCGGCCTTTCCCGCGATCCGGGTCGAGCTCGATACGGCCGAGGAATTGCGCGACCTCGCCGGCGGCGCCGCCGACGTCGCATTGCGCAGCACCAGCCACCCCGATGGCGGCGGGCTGTTCGGCCGCCGTCTCTGCGCCGACGATTGGACGCTATATTGCAGCCGTTCCTATGCCGAGCAGAATGGCGTGCCGGCCAACCGGCATCAACTGCGCCAGCATAGCCTGATCGGCGGCGGCGGCGAGCAGGTGTGGCGGCCCTATCGCGAATGGCTGAAGCGCAACGATCTCGAGGATGCGGTGTCGATGCACCACAGCTCAGCGATCGGCCTGCTGACCGCGGTCCGCGGCGGGCTCGGCCTTGCAGTGCTGCCGCGCTTCGCCGCTTTTCACGATCCGGACCTGATCCAGTGCCTCCCGCCCGCGCCGAATACGTCTCGATCGATGTGGCTGCTGACCCACGAGCGGGTGCGCCATACGCCGCGGGTGCGCGCGGTGATCGATTTCCTCGCCGAGCGGCTGATGCCGCTGGCACGCGCCCTAGACGAAGGCTGATCCTGAGGCCTCGGCCTCCAGCCAGGCGTCAAAGGCTTCTAGTGCTGCGCTCGTCCGGCGCGACTTCAGCCAGGTCAGCCAATAACCGCCCAGGCTGACCTCCGCTGCGAACGGCCGCACCAGAGTGCCCGCTTCCAGCGCGCGCGCGAACATGGCCGGCGGCGCCAGCGCGACTCCCAGCCCCTGCGCAGCCGCGTCGGCCATGGCGAGCGAGGAATCGAACACCGGCCCGCGCAGCGGCGGCGCGGAGATGCCGACCGTGGCGAACCACCGCGTCCATTCGTCGCTGCGGTAGGACCGCAGCAAGGTCTCGCGGAGCAGGTCGGCGGGCCGCTCCAGGCGGACAGCCAGCGCGGGCGTGCACAAGGGCGCGAGCGGAGCAGACATCAGCCAGCGTGCCTCGGTGCCGTGCCAGGCGCCGTCGCCGAATCGGATCGCGCAATCGAGCCCTTCGGCGGCGAGATCGACCCGATTGTTGTTGGTGAACAGACGCAGGTCGACCCGCGGACAGGCCGCCGCCAGCGCCCGCAGTCGCGGGATCAGCCAGCCGGAGGCGAAGGTATTGACCGCGCCGACGTTCAGCACCTCGCCGGTGCGCCCTTCGCCGACCCGCTCGACCAGATCGGCGATGCGGTCGAAGCTCTCGACGAGTGCGGGCAACAAGGCCAGTCCCTCGTCGGTAAGCGCGAGGCCGCGCGGCAAGCGGCGGAACAATGTCCGCCCGAGCTTCTCCTCGAGCCCCTTCACCTGATGGCTGACTGCTGCCTGGGTGACGCACAATTCGATCGCCGCCTGGGTGAAGGACAGGTGCCGCGCCGCCGCCTCGAAGGCGCGCAGGGCGTTGAGCGGGAGATGCGGGCGGACCATGAGCCATAAGTTATTCTCATGGCTCGCGCGACGGAAGATCCTTTGTCGATCTGCCCGACCTTGCGTCATCAAGGACACAATCGGGCCGCACACGCACGGTGGCCATGCTACGAAGGGAGCGAGCGGGATGAGGAAGGAATATCTGGCCTTGGCCTTGGCCGTCGGGACATGGGCTTCGGCGGCTCCGGCGCAGGATGCGCAGCAGCGCATCGAGTGGAACCGGCCGGCCGAGCCGTTCCGCATCGTCGGCGACGTCTATTATGTCGGCACGGCCGGGCTCGGCTCCTATCTGATAACCGATCCCAAGGGCCACGTGCTGGTCGACGGCGGGCTGCCCGAGAGCGCGCCGTTGATCGCGGCCAATATCCGCGCGCTGGGCTTCCGGCCCGAGGACGTGCGCTACCTGCTGATCAACCACGCCCATTTCGACCATTCCGGCGGCCTTGCCGAATTGAAGGCGCTGACCGGCGCGCAGTTGATCGCCAGCGCTGCCGACAAGGACGATCTCGAATCCGGGCGCGTCGCTGGCCGGCCCGAGCTGGGCGAGACCGCGCCGGTCAAGGTCGACCGGATCGTCGGCGACGGCGCCACGCTGCGGCTCGGCGGAACGCGGCTCACCGCCCATCTGACGCCGGGCCATACGCGCGGCTGCACGAGCTGGTCGCTGCGCAGCGGCAAGAAAACGGTGCTGTTCGCGTGCAGCCTCAGCGTCGCCGGGCAGAAGCTGGCGGGAGATCCGACCTATCCGCATGCCGCCGCCGATTTCCGCCGCAGCTTCGCCAAGTTGAGGGCGATGAAGGCGGACGTTTTCCTGAACTTCCATCCGGAATTCTTCGACCTCGCCGGCAAGCGCGCGCGCCAGAAAGCCGGCGAAGCCGACGCCTTCGTGGATGCGGCAGAGCTCGGGCGCCAGGTCGAGCGGGCCGAGCGCGCCTTCGAGGCCGAGCTGGCGAAGCAGCAGGGCACGCCGGTGCGGTGACAGCGGCCGTGGGAGCCGCTACCAACCGGGCCCATGAGCTCTTCCCCCGTCACGATCCGCTCCGTCGAGGAGGCCGCCGACGTCAAGGCGTTCGTCAACGTGCAATGGGCGTTGAACCGCGACGATCCGCACTGGGTGCCGCCGCTCAAGACGGAAGTGCACGGCTTGCTCGATCCCCGCACCAACCCGTGGTTCCAGCACGCGGAGGCGGCCTTCTTCCTCGCCGAGCGCGGCGGCGAGCCGGTCGGGCGCATCTCCGCCCAGATCGATCGGCTGGTGCTCGAGCATATGGGCCCGGGCATCGGCCAATGGGGGATGTTCGAGGCCGCCGACGCGGAGGTCGCCGCGGCCCTGATCACACGCGCCGAAGCATGGCTGAAGGGCCATGGCATGACCCGCTCGATGGGGCCGTTCAGCCTGTCGATCTGGGACGAGCCGGGACTGCTGGTCAGAGGCCATGACCATGCCCCGACGGTGATGATGGGGCATAATAGCCCGGCTTACGAAGCCTGGGTCGAGGCCGCAGGCTACAGTGGCATCAAGGATCTCTACACCTACGAGCTCGACATCACGCAGACGATGCCGCCGCTCGTCCAGCGCATCATCGCCGCCGGCGAGCGGAACAAGCGCATCCGCGTGCGCCCGGTCGACAAGAAAAGGTTCGACGAGGAGGCGGCGCTGATCCTCGGCATCCTCAACGACGCCTGGTCCGACAATTGGGGTTTCATCCCGCTGACCGACGCCGAGATCGCTTATGCCGGCAAGAAATTGAAGCCGATCGTGCGCGAGGATCTGGTGCGCGTCGCCGAGCTGGACGGCGAGCCGGTGGCGTTCATGATCACCCTTCCCGACCTCAATGAATTCACCCGCGACCTCGACGGCCGGCTGTTCCCGTTCGGCTGGGCGAAGCTGCTGTGGCGGCTGCGCAAGCCCAGGGTGCGGACGATGCGGGTGCCGCTGATGGGCGTGGTGAAGCGGCTGCAGTCGAGCCGGATGGCGAGCCAGCTCGCCTTCATGATGATCGAATATATCCGCAGCGCCTCGGTTGCCGAATATGACGCCAAGCGCGGCGAGATCGGCTGGATCCTCGAGGACAATCAGGGGATGCGATCGATGGCCGAGACGATCGAGAGCCACGTCAACCGCGTCTATCGCATCTACGAAAAGGCGCTCTGAAGCCGGGACGGGCCGTGGGCACGAGCGGAACCGCGGCGGCGGCCGCCTCGTTGGCGCCTCACATTCCCTTCATTCGGAGAACATCCTTGTCCCGTATCCCGACTTCCGCAATGCCCCGCGCCTTCGCCCACGACGACGCCGACGCCGGCACGACCCATGTTTCCCGCCGCCAGCGCGTGATGGACGCCGCTCGAACGAACGGGTGGCAATGCCGAGATGGAGATAGTTGC
>JAFAEZ010000180.1 GCA_023423775.1 Pseudomonadota bacterium | reverse complement strand
GGTCAGGCCTGAGCTCGGTCATGTCGCGCGCGCACTCTTCCGGCTGGAACTTTTGGCCGTCTTTCCCCCTAAATCCTAAACCCGGCTTCGTCCAGCTGCATTGCGATTCACGACGGGATCGCCGACTCTGAACCTTTCACCGGGGCGATTCGTGGCGACATATCTGGACACGCTCAATGCGGAGCAGCGCCGCGCCGTCGAGCATGGCGTGGCCGAAGGGGCGACCGTGGGCGCCCCCCTGCTCGTCATTGCCGGTGCCGGCTCCGGCAAGACCAACACCCTCGCCCACCGCGTCGCGCATCTGATTGTCGCCGGCGCCGATCCGCGCCGCATCCTCCTGATGACGTTCTCGCGCCGCGCGGCGGCCGAGATGGCCGGCCGGGTGGAACGGATCGCCCGCAAGGTGCTGGACGAGAACAACGCCGCGATCATGCGCGATGCACTGAGCTGGGCCGGCACTTTCCACGGCATCGGCGCACGCCTCCTGCGCGAATATGCCGAACGAATCGGCGTCGATCCCGCCTTCACCATCCACGACCGCGAGGATTCCGCCGACCTGATGAATCTGGTCCGGCACGAGCGCGGCCTGTCGAAGACCGAGAGCCGCTTTCCGGCCAAGGGCACCTGCCTGTCGATCTACTCGCGCTGCGTCAACGCCGAGATGGAGATCGAGAAGGTGCTCGGCCAACACTATCCCTGGTGCGCGGGATGGGCCACCGAGCTGAAGGGCCTGTTCGCGGCCTATGTCGAGGCCAAGCAGGCCCAGCACGTGCTCGATTACGACGACCTTCTGCTCTACTGGTCGCAGATGATGGGCGACGGGCTGATCGCCGACGAGATCGGCGGCCGCTTCGATCACGTGCTGGTCGACGAATACCAGGACACCAACCGCCTGCAATCCTCGATCCTCCTGGCGCTGAAGCCCGACGGCCGCGGCCTCACCGTGGTCGGCGACGATGCCCAGTCGATCTATTCGTTCCGCGCCGCCACCGTGCGGAACATCCTGGACTTCCCGCAGAGCTTCTCGCCCCGCGCCGAGATGATCACGCTCGACCGCAACTACCGCTCGACGCAAGCGGTGCTGGCGGCCGCCAACGGCGTCATTGGTCTTGCGCGCGAGCGCTTCACGAAAAACCTCTGGACCGACCGCAAATCCTCGCACAAGCCGCAGCTCGTCACCGTGCACGACGAGGCCGACCAGGCCCGCTACATCGTCGAGGAAGTGCTGGCCAACCGCGAGCAAGGCGCGCTCTTGAAGCACCAGGCGGTGCTGTTCCGCACGTCCTCGCATTCGGGTCCGCTGGAGATAGAGCTGACCCGCCGCAACATCCCTTTCGTCAAGTTCGGCGGACTGAAATTCCTCGACGCCGCGCACGTCAAGGACGTGCTGGCGCTGTTGCGCTTCGCCGAGAATCCGCGCGACCGCGTCGCCGGCTTCCGTATCCTGCACCTGTTGCCGGGCATCGGACCCGCAACGGCGCAGCGGGTGCTCGACCATATGGCCGAAAGCACCGATCCGCTCAACGCACTCGGCCAGCTTCCGGTGCCCGCACGCACCGGCACTGATTGGACCGACTTCGTCCGTACGACCCAGAATCTGCGCTATTCGGAATGGCCGGCCGACCTGGAACGCGTGCGTCTCTGGTACGAGCCGCATCTCGATCGCATCCACGAGGATTCCGAGACGCGCCGCGCCGATCTGATGCAGCTCGAGCAGATCGCCAGCGGCTATTCCTCGCGCGAGAAATTCTTGACCGAGCTCACGCTTGATCCGCCGGATGCGACCAGCGACAAGTCCGGCCCGCCCTTGCGCGACGAGGACTACCTGATCCTCTCCACCATCCACTCCGCCAAGGGCCAGGAGTGGAAGTCGGTGTTCGTGCTCAACGTCGTCGATGGCTGCATGCCGTCCGATCTCGGCGCCGGCACCAGCGCCGAGCTCGAAGAGGAGCGCCGCCTGCTCTACGTCGCGATGACGCGCGCCAAGGACGATCTCCACCTCGTCGTTCCCCAGCGCTTCTTCGTCCACGGCCAGGCCGCCAAGGGCGACCGCCACGTCTACGCCTCGCGCACCCGCTTCATCCCGGAGCAACTGGTCTATCTGTTCGAGCGCACCGCCTGGCCGAAGGCCGCAGCCGCCGGGGCACGCACCGCCGCGCAGGGCCCGAAGATCGACATCGGGGCGCGGATGCGCGGGATGTGGCGGTAGACACTGGAGGCCAGTCTGCGGACCTGTCAGGATAGCTTGAAGAACCGAGGTCCGACATGAAAGCCGTCGTCGTCGAGCGATATGCCCCTATCGATCAGATCGATTTGAAGGAGGTTGCATCCCCCCGCGCAGAGCCCGGGCAGCTGCGCATCAAAATCGAGGCTGCCGGGATCGGCTTCGTCGATGGCTTGAAGATCGAGGGACGCTATCAGACCAAGGATCCCCTGCCCTTTATTCCCGGGACGGAGTTCGCGGGCGTGGTGGCGGACGCGCCCGGCGCACCGGGCGGCTACCAAGCCGGCATGCGCGTGATGGGCATGACGCGGTCGGGCGCCCTCGCCGAAGAGATCGTCGTCAATCCTGAAGCGGTCCATCCGCTGCCCGACGGCGTCGCGCCCGAAGTCGCAGCGTCGTTTCGCGCCAATTATCTGACTGCGCTCTACGCGCTGAGCGCGCGCGCCTCGCTGGTCGCAGGCGAACAGCTTCTGGTGCTGGGTGCGTCCGGCGGCACCGGAATTGCCGCCGTCCAGATCGGCAAGCTGCTCGGCGGGCGCGTCATCGCGGCAGCGTCGACGCCGGACAAGCGCGAGTTTGCGCGCGCGCACGGCGCCGATGCGGTGATCGACTACACGCAGGCCGGCTGGCGCGACGAGTTCAAGGCATTGACCAACGGGCACGGCGCCGACGTGATCTTCGATCCTGTCGGAGGCGAGATCTCGGTGCAGGCTTTTCGCTCCATCGCCTGGCGCGGACGCCATCTCGTGGTCGGCTTTGCTGCAGGCTCTATTCCCGCACTACCGTTCAATCTGCCGCTTCTGAAAGGCGGCGCCCTGCTCGGCGTCGACCTCGCGCAGATTCCCGTGCGCGAGCCCGACGTGCAGAAGCGCCTGATGTCGGAGTTGACGAACTGGCTCGCCGACGGCCGGCTGAAGCCCGTGGTCGGCCACGTCTTCGCACTGGAGGATTTTCGCGAGGCGTTCAGGACGATGCAGACGCGCGCTGCGCTCGGCAAGGTGGTCGTGCGCATCGCGCGGTAGAATCCAGAAACGGAAACCGAGCATTTCCGAAAGCCGCCTTGTTGGGCGGCGGCGATCCCCTAGATCTGTCCGATCACCCCACAGAGAAATGATCGATGACCGCACCGCTCGAATTCGGACTGGATACCTTTGGCGACGTCACCAGGGACGCCTCCGGCGCGATGCTTCCCCACGCGCAGGTGATCCGCAACGTGGTGGACGAAGCCGTGCTGGCCGACGAGCTCGGCCTCGATTTCATCGGCCTCGGCGAGCATCACCGCGGAGATTTCGCGATCTCCTCGCCCGAAACCGCGCTCGCGGCCATCGCGGCGCGCACCAAACGGATCCATCTCGGGTCCGCCGTGACGGTGCTGAGCTCGGACGATCCCATCCGCGTCTTCCAGCGCTTCGCCACGCTGGATGCGCTCTCAAACGGGCGTGCCGAGGTGATCCTCGGCCGCGGCTCGTTCACCGAATCTTTTCCGCTGTTCGGTTTCGACCTTCGCAAATACGAAGAGCTGTTCGAGGAGAAGCTCGACCTGTTCGCCGCCCTGCTGCCGCAGAAGCCGGTGAGCTGGGAAGGCAAGCTGCGTCCGCCGCTGCGGGATCAGCTGGTCTATCCGCCGGTCGAGACCGGCACGCTGAAAACCTGGATCGGCGTCGGCGGCAGCCCGCAATCGGTGGTGCGCGCCGCGCATTACGACCTGCCCCTGATGCTCGCGATCATCGGCGGCGATCCCGCGCGCTTTGCCCCTTACGTCGATCTCTATCACCGCGCGTTCAAGGAGTTTGGCCGCACCGTGCAGCCGATCGGCGTACATTCGCCCGGCTATGTCGCCGAGACCGACGCACAGGCCCGCGAAGAGCTCTGGCCCGACTACAAGGCCATGCGCGACCGTATCGGCAAGGAACGCGGCTGGCCGCCGATGGGCCGCGACGAGTTCGCGAGCGAGGCCGAGCACGGCTCGCTCTATGTCGGTTCGCCCGAGACCGTCGCGCGCAAGATCGCCAAGACGGCCAAGGCGCTCGGCATCTCGCGCTTCCAGCTGAAGTATTCGGCAGGCCCCTTGCCGCATGAGAAGCTGATGCGAAGCATCGAGCTCTATGGGCGCAAGGTGGTGCCGATGGTGCGGGAGATGCTGGGGTAACGTCTGCCTTCGCCCTACGACGTCGCGCCGGGCTTCATCAGCCCGAGCCGGCTTGCGCCCACATAGAGCGAGAGCACGGCGGCGTTGGAGACGTTGAGACTCTTGATCTCGCCGGGCATGTCGAGCCGCGCCACGACGCTGCAGGTCTCGCGGGTCAATTGCCGCAGGCCCTTGCCTTCGGCGCCGAGCACCAGCGCAAGCGGCTCACGCAGCGCGACGTCGCCGAGGTCCGCGCTGCCCTCGCTGTCGAGCCCGACGGTCTGGAAGCCGCGCTCGTTCAGCGCGGTGAGCGCGCGGGCGAGGTTTTGCACGGTGATGACAGGCACGAGCTCGAGCGCACCGGAGGCGGCCTTCGCGAGCACGCCGGTCGCTTCCGGGCTGTGGCGCGCGGTGGTGACGATCGCCTTCACCGCGAATGCCGCGGCCGAGCGCAGGATCGCCCCCACATTGTGAGGATCCGTGATCTGGTCGAGCACCAGCACCATGCCTTCCTGCTTCAAGGTCTCGATGTCGGGCGACGGCAGAGGATCGGCTTCCGCGAGCAGGCCCTGATGCACGGCGTCCGGCGACAGCAGACGGTCGATCTCCTGGGGCCGGACGATCTCGGGCGCGATGCGGGTTGCGATGTTTTCTTCCGCGAGCCGCCTTGCGGCATTCTCGGTCAGCGTCAGCTTGCGGATCCGCCGCTGCGGGTTGGCGAGCGCCATCGTGACGGTGTGCCAGCCATAGAGGATGACAGGCCCGTCGGAGTGCGAATCGCGCTCGCGCCTGGCCGGGCGGCCGGCCGATTTCCCGGGCCTGTTGAAGGGCTTAGCCCCGCCGCGCGCCCCCTTGGGGCCGAATTTTCGATCCTTCATGGGCCCGCTTGTGTCATGGGCGCCGGAATATGGCAATTTGGGTGGCTTGGGAGGCGATTTTAGCTGTTCGCCTCGGTTGACTTTGCCCCACTGCTTCGCCCATAAACGCGCCCGGTCGCGCCCCGATCCGGGTTGTCGCGGCCTTCACGTTCCATGGCCGTCTTCGGTCCGCCGGCAAGGTCCGGCCCGATTGTGCTGCCGTCGAGCGGGGGAGTGTCCCGAGTGGCAAAGGGAGCTGACTGT
>JAFAEZ010000101.1 GCA_023423775.1 Pseudomonadota bacterium | reverse complement strand
CGTCATACCGAGGCAGCCGGTGGCGACGCGCGGCTGTCGGCGGCGTGCCTGGCGGAGGAGACCGGCGTGCCGCTGCCGACCGCGCAGAAGCTGATGGGGCGGCTCGCCTCGGCCGGCCTGCTGACGTCTGCGCGCGGCACCGGCGGTGGCTTCCGCCTCGCCCGCGCCGCCGGCGGAATCAGCCTTGCGGATATCATCGAAGCGGTCGAAGGGCCGATTGCCATGTCCAATTGCATCGAGGGCAAGCGCAGTGACTGCGCGCTCGAGGGCAATTGCCAGGTCAAACCCCATATGAGCGTCGTCAACGGCGCGGTGCGCGGGGCGCTGCAGGGCGTCACCCTCGCTACTCTTTCCGAGGTGAAGTAATGGACGCCAATCAGCCCGAGGTACGCAACCAGGAGGCCCAGGACGCGATCGACCGCGCCTCCTCCTACGAATGGGGCTTCACCTCCGACATCGAGCAGGAATTCGCACCCAAGGGGCTGAGCGAAGACACGGTCCGCTACATTTCGGCCAAGAAGGGCGAGCCGCAGTGGATGCTCGACTGGCGGCTGAAGGCCTACAAGGCCTGGCTGACGATGGAGGAGGTCACCTGGGCCCGGCTCGACATCCCGCCGATCGATTTCCAGGACGCTTATTATTATGCCGAGCCCAAGCAGAAGCCGGAGCTGAAGAGCCTCGACGAGCTCGACCCGGAAATCCGCCGCACCTATGAAAAGCTCGGAATTCCGATCGAGGAGCAGAAGGTCCTCGCCGGCGTCGAGGGCGCGCGCAAGGTCGCGGTCGACGCGGTGTTCGACAGCGTCTCGGTCGCCACCACCTTCCGCGAGGAATTGAAGAAGGCGGGGGTCATCTTCCTCTCCATCTCGGAGGCGATCCGCGAATATCCGGAGCTGGTCCGCAAATATCTCGGTTCCGTGGTGCCGCAGCGCGACAATTTCTTCGCCTGCCTCAACAGCGCGGTCTTCTCCGACGGCACCTTCGTCTACATCCCGGAGGGCGTGCGCTGTCCGATGGAGCTCTCCACCTATTTCCGCATCAACGCCGCGAACACCGGCCAGTTCGAGCGCACTCTGATCGTCGCCGACAAGGGATCGTACGTCTCCTATTTGGAAGGCTGCACGGCCCCGATGCGCGACGAGAACCAGCTCCACGCCGCCGTGGTCGAGCTGGTCGCGCTCGCCGATGCCGAGAACAAATATTCGACCGTCCAGAACTGGTATCCGGGCGATGCCGAGGGCAAGGGCGGGATCTACAATTTCGTCACCAAGC
The DNA here is from genome assembly GCA_023423775.1 of Pseudomonadota bacterium. GTDB lineage: Bacteria > Pseudomonadota > Alphaproteobacteria > Sphingomonadales > Sphingomonadaceae > Allosphingosinicella. Next base: position 8,176 of record JAFAEZ010000101.1, on the reverse strand, counting down.
GCGGCGCGTGCCGCGGCGATCGCTCGAAGATCAGCTGGACCCAGGTCGAGACCGGCTCCGCCATCACCTGGAAATATCCGTCCTGCATCCTCCAGGGCGAGAGCAGCGTCGGCGAATTCTATTCGGTCGCGCTCACCAACAATATGCAGCAGGCCGACACCGGCACCAAGATGGTCCACTTGGGCAAGAACAGCCGCTCGACGATCGTGTCGAAGGGCATCAGCGCCGGCCGCTCGAGCAACACCTATCGCGGTCTGGTCCGCGTCAACGCCGGCGCCGACAATGTCCGCAACTTCACCCAGTGCGACAGCCTACTCCTGGGCGACCAATGCGGCGCCCACACCGTCCCCTATATCGAGGTGAAGAACCCCTCCGCGCAGATCGAGCATGAGGCGACCACTTCGAAGATCAGCGACGACCAGATGTTCTACGCCCAGCAGCGCGGCCTCAATGCCGAGGACGCGGTCGCCTTGATCGTCAAGGGCTTCGCCAAGGAGGTGCTGCAGCAGCTCCCGATGGAGTTCGCGGTCGAGGCCCAGAAACTGCTCGGCATCAGCCTCGAGGGGAGCGTGGGATAAACCTCGTTCCCCGGCGCAAGCCGGGGTCCAGATCAGTGGCCGGGCGCGAGTTCCGGCTTTCGCGGGAAAGATGAATGCTCAAGATTGAAAACCTCCACGCCACTGTCGCCGACAAGCCGATCCTGAAGGGGCTCTCGCTGCAGGTGAATGCGGGCGAGATCCACGCGATCATGGGGCCGAACGGCGCCGGCAAGTCGACGCTCGGCTACGTGCTCGGCGGTCGCCCCGGCTATGAAGTCACCGAGGGTTCGGTCGTGTTCGACGGCAAGGACCTGCTCGACATGGAGACCGACGAGCGCGCCGCCGCCGGCCTGTTCCTCGGCTTCCAGTACCCGGTCGAGATTCCCGGCGTGTCCAACGTCCAGTTCCTGCGCACCGCGCTCAATGCCCAGCGCCGGGCCCGCGGCGAGGCCGAGATGTCGGCCGGCGATTTCCTGCGGCTCGCGAAGGAGCAGGGCGCGGCGCTCGATGTGTCGATGGACATGATGAAGCGCAACGTGAATGTCGGCTTCTCGGGCGGCGAGAAGAAGCGCAACGAGATGGTCCAGATGGGCATACTCGATCCGCGCTTCGCCGTGCTCGACGAGACCGATAGCGGCCTCGACATCGACGCCCTGCGCGTCGTCGGCCAGGGCATCAACCGCATCATGCGCAAGCCCGACAAGGCGGTGCTGCTGATCACGCACTATCAGCGCCTGCTCGACATCGTCGAGCCGCACTTCGTCCACGTCCTCGCCGAGGGGCGGATCGTCCGCTCGGGCGGGCCCGAACTGGCGCACGAGCTCGAGCGTGAGGGTTACGGAGCGATCGCAGCATGATTTTCGCTTTCCTACAGCCCGTCGTTCGTGCTTTGTTCACGCTGCTGAGCGACTCGTTCGCCCTGTCCGCCGGGCCGCGCCGCACGGTTGAAAATATGCGCGTTGGTGTGAACTTTGTGAACTTTCGCCCGTCACGGGAGGCGATAACGGCATGAGCCTGCTCGCACTTCCCTCGACCCGCGAGGAAGCGTGGCGCTGGAGCGACCTGTCGGCGCTGCCCGCCTTGCGCGACCGCGCGCCCTCCGGCGCGGTGCCGGAGACGCTGCCGTGGATCGACTGCGCCGACGAAGGTCCCCGCCTGCTGTTCGTCGACGGCGCGCTGGTGCCCGACCAGAGCCGGCTCGGTCCACTCGAGATCGGCGCGGTCGCATCGGAGCCTGCCGAGCACGCGCTTGGCCGCCTCGCCGGGACGCAAGGCTGGAAACTGAAGCTGGGCCGCGATCATGCGCCGGCCGGCCTCGTCCAGATCATCCACGTCACCACGGGCGGCGCCGACCATCTCGCCGCCGAGGTCGAGCTCGACGTCGATGCCCAGGCGTCAGTCGTCGAGACGTTCGTTGGCGACGGCTGGACCAACCGCCTCAGCCATTTCCGCCTGTTCAAGGGCGCGCGGCTGATGCTCGCCCGCCGCCTGCTGGGCACCAGTGGTTTCGTCAGCCTCACCGATCGCGCCATCGTCGGCGAGGGCGCCAGCTTCGTCCTCACCACGCTCGCCGCCGGCGGCTGCGACACGCGCCTTGACGGCGAGATCGCGATCACCGGCGATTCCGGTTTCGCCGAGGCCGGCGGCGCCCTGCTCGCGCGCGGCAAGCAGCGTCATGACGCCAATCTCGTCCTCCATCACAATGCGGTCGGCGGTACCAGCCGTCAGCTCTGGCGTTCGGTCGCCGACGATCGCTCCACCTGCTCGGTTGCGGCTCGGGTCGAGGTCGCGCGGGGCGCGCAGAAGACCGACGGCGAGCAGTCGCTGAAGGGCCTGCTGCTCGCTCGCACCGCCACGATCAACGCCAAGCCCGAGCTGGAAATCTTCGCCGACGACGTGAAATGCGCCCATGGCGCCACTGTCGGCGAGCTCGACAAGGCCGCGCTTTTCTATTTGCGCAGCCGCGGCGTGGGGCTGGACGAGGCCAAGGCCCTGCTCACCCGCGCCTTCATCGCCGACGCCATTGACCGCATCGGCGAGGAAGCGGTGCGCGACGCCTTCCACGCCGACGCTGCGGCATGGTTCGGCTGATGGAAGCGATCGTCTCCACTCGGCCGCTCGACCGGCTCGCCGATTTCCCGGCCATCCCGGACGGCTGGGCCTATCTGGACACGGCGGCGACGGCGCAGAAGCCCAAGGCGGTGATCGACGCGATCGCGCGCGCTTATGGCCAGACATATGCGACCGTCCATCGCGGCGTCTACCAGCGCTCGGCCGAGATGACTGTCGCGTTCGAAGCCTCGCGCCGGCGCGTTGCGCGCTTCATCGGCGCCGCATCGCCCGAGGAAGTGGTGTTCGTCCGTGGCGCGACGGAGGCGATCAATCTCGTCGCGCAGAGCTGGGGCGGCACGGCACTCAAGCCGGGCGACCGAATCCTGCTCTCGCAACTCGAGCATCATTCGAACATCGTTCCGTGGCAGATGGTCGCCGAGCGCACCGGCGCCGTGATCGACGTCGTACCGCTCGACGCCAGCGGCCGGATCGATCTCGAGGCGATGGAGGCGCTGCTGACCGAGCGCCACAAGATGGTGGCGCTCGCCCATGTCTCGAACGTGCTCGGCTCGGTGCTCGACGTGCCCCGCGCCGTCGAACTCGCCCACCGGGTCGGCGCCAAGGTGCTGCTCGACGGCTGCCAGGCGGTGCCGCGCATGCCGGTCGACGTCGCCGCGCTCGATTGCGACTTCTACGTCTTCTCGGGCCACAAGCTTTATGGCCCGACCGGAATCGGCGTGCTCTGGGGCCGTGCCGAGCTGCTCGACGCCATGCCGCCGATGCACGGCGGCGGCGCGATGATCGACAAGGTCAGTTTCGCCAAAACGACCTACGCCCCGCCGCCGGCCCGCTTCGAGGCGGGGACCCCGCACGTCGTCGGCGTGATCGGCCTCCACGCCGCGATCGATTATGTCGAGGAGATCGGGCTCGACGCGATCCACGCGCACGAAACGGCCTTGGTAGGCGCCGCGCGCGACGCCCTGTCCGGTATCAACAGCCTTCGCCTGTTTGGACCCGAGGACAGCGCCGGCATCGTCAGCTTCGCGCTCGAGGGGGTTCATCCCCACGATATCGGCACCATATTGGACGAAGAGCATGTGGCGATCCGCGCAGGGCATCATTGCGCGCAGCCCCTGATGGAGCATCTCGGCGTCGACGCCACCGCGCGCGCCAGCTTCGGGGTCTACAATGGCAGGCAGGATGTCGAGGCGCTGGTGCGCGGCATCGAGCGGGTGACGAGAATTTTCGGATGAACCAGGAACGCAAGATCGAGATCGAGGAAGTCAGCGAGGCGCCCAAGCCGCCCAAGGCCCGCGTCGAGCAGGACTATGAGCGCAAGCGTGACTATCTCGCCGGCTTCCTGTCGCAGCAGCCGGCCGAAGCGAGCCCGGTCGAGCCCGGCGGCGACCTTTACGAAGCGGTGATCGACGCGCTGAAGGAGATTTACGACCCGGAGATCCCGGTCAACATCTACGATCTCGGCCTGATCTACGACGTCCAGATCAGCCCCGAGAACCATGCCAAGGTGCTGATGACGCTGACCACGCCGAACTGCCCGGTCGCGGAATCGATGCCGGGCGAGGTCGAGCTGCGCATCGGCGCGGTGCCGGGGATCGGTGACGCCGAGGTCGAGCTCGTCTGGGATCCGCCCTGGGACCCGCAGAAGATGAGCGACGAGGCCAAGCTCGAACTGGGAATGCTATGACCGAGACGACCACCAAGACCCGCGCGCGGCCGGCCGCCCTGATCCTGACGCCAGGGGCCGAGGCGCGCATCGCCGACCTGATGGCCAGGGCGCCCGAAGGCACGATCGGCGTCAAGCTGTCGACGCCGCGGCGCGGCTGTTCGGGCCTCGCTTATTCGGTCGACTATGTGTCCGAGGAAAAGCCGTTCGACGAGAAGATCGAGACACCCGGCGGCACCTTCTATGTCGACGGCGCCTCGATCCTCTATCTGATCGGCTCGACCATGGACTGGGTCGAGGACGATTTCACAGCCGGCTTCGTGTTTCAAAACCCGAACGCCAAGGGCAGCTGCGGCTGCGGCGAGAGCTTCACGGTCTGATCCCGCCCCCGCCGCAGCGGGGGCTCATTGCGCGGGGAAGACCTGGCGCGCGCCGCCGATCTTGTGGACGGCACCGCGGCGCATCACGAAATCGACCTGTTGCAGCCGGGTGACGTCGTCGAGCGGGCTGCCGCTGACGGCGATGATGTCGGCATCCTTGCCCGCTTCGATCGTGCCGAGGCTGTCCGATCGTCCGAGCAGGTCCGCGGCATTCACGGTCGCAGCCTGGATCGCCGCCATCGGCGTCATGCCGGCATCGACCATCAGCTTGAATTCCTGGGCGTTGATGCCGTGCGGCGGCACGCCGCTGTCGGTGCCGAACGCCACCTTCACGCCGGCTTTGAACGCGCGGACGTGGCTGTTGCGGGCCACCGCGCCGGCTTCCTCCGCCTTCTTGAGCGAGGCCGGCGGGCGGTCGCCTTTGCGCGCCTGCGCCAGCGCCGCGATCGGGGCGATCATCGTCGGCACGAGATAGGCGCCCTTCTGCTTGAACAGGGCGATCGTCTCGTCGTCGATGAAGGTGCCGTGCTCGATCGAATCGACGCCGGCGCGCAGCGCGGTGTCGATCCCGTCCTTGCCGTGGGCGTGGGCGGTCACCTTGCGGCCGAACGATTTGGCCGTCTGGACGATTGCCTCCATCTCGTCCGGGAACATCTGCCGCGCCAGGCCCCCGGCGACGTTGCTGTTGACCCCGCCGGTGGCGGCGAACTTGATCACCTCCGCGCCCTGGGCAATCTGCGCGCGCACCGCCTCGCGGCACGCGGCCGGGCCGTTGCAGACATTGTCGGAACGGGCGTGGGCGGCGTCGGTCAGGTCGCGGTTGAGGCCGTTGGCGTCGCCATGGCCGGCCGAGACCGAGATCATCCGGCCGGCCGGGACGATGGTCGGCCCTTCGATCTCGCCGGCATTGATGAAGTCGCGTAGGGTGGCGATGCCGCGCGCCTCGCCGCCAAGGTCGCGGACGGTGGTGAAGCCGGCATTGAGCGTGGTGCGGGCGTTGCGCGCGGCGATCAGCACGCCGTCCTCATAATCGCGGCCCGATCCTTCGAGCCGGGCTTTCAGCGGATCGCCCTCGCTGTAGAGATGGACGTGCATATCGATCAGGCCGGGCATCACGAAGCGGTCGCGCAGGTCGACGACGCGGGCACCCGGCGGCGCTTCGGCGAAACCGTCCTGCACGGAAGCGATCTTGCCGTTCTGGATGACGATCGTGGACGCGCCGCGCGGCCGCTGGCCCGGTTTGTCGAGCAGCTGGCCGGCGTGGATCACGGTCGTCGCTGGAGCCGTCGGTTGTGCCGGTGCGGGCCCCGCAACGCCGAGCGACAGAGCGAGCGCGATACCAAGTCTCTTCATAGCATTCCCCTGTATTTTGCGGGGATGCTAGAGGGCGATACGCTCCTTCGCCAGCGTCAATCCGGCCTTTAGAGGCCGAGCGTGAAGCGGATCGCGCCGCCGATATCATTGCCCATCGCCTCGACATGGCCCGGCTCCTTGCGCAGGAACAGGTTGGCGCCGAGATCGCCGCCGAGCAGGCCGACGCTGTAGGCCGCCTCGAAGTCGATTTCGCGGCCGGTCGGGGCGAGGTTGAAGAAGCGCTGTTCGTAGCCGACCGCTCCGGACTCGTAATCGTAGCTGACCGGCATGGTGACGTCGAACCCGCCCGAGCGCACGCGCAGCGGCTGCATCACGCGGAAGGCCAGCTTGTCGCCGCGCAGGAACGCATTGTCCTTGGCGAGGTCGAGCGCCCAGGCGTCGGTCGAGAGCCGGCCGCGGTCGACCAAAGCGCCGGTGCCGGCGAGGCCGGTCCAGCCGCGGCGGTAGCTCGCATAAGCGCCCCAGCCGCGGCCAAGGTCGAACGAGGCGGCCGCGTCGGCGAAGGTTGTCGTCGCGCCGCCGCCGGCAAATGCGCTGCTGAAGCGGCCACCCAGCGTCGTATTTTCTTCGTCGAGTCGTGACACGCCGACCGAGACCAAGGCAGGGCCGATGCGGCGGTCGGCGGTGACGGTGGCGATGCTGTAGCCCGGCTGGCTGAGCGATTGCCGAATGCCCTGATTCCAGATTTCCCCGCGCTCGGCGGTGACGGTGACGCCGACCGGCCCCAGTGTCTGGCGTACGCCGAACGCGCTCCCGGCATCGGCCTGGAAACCCGATCGGGTCATCGGATCCCGCGCGACCAGGAAGGCGTTGTTGTAATGGCCCGACAGGCGCTGCTGCAGCGTCCGTCCGCTCTCCGAAAATCCGAAGGCGACCGCAGTCTGCGGCGACAGGCGGCTCAGCGCCATGCCGGCCACCGCCTTGGCCTCGCGCCCGTCCTCGTAGCTCATGCCGGTCTGCGCCAGGCCGACCATCGGCCGCCCGTCGAAGCGGCGGTTGACGGTCAAGGTCACCGACAAGGCGCCGTCGCCGGCCGAGGCGGTCCGCAGCCGCCCCGCGAGCGACTGGGCGAGCGGCCGCTCCTGCGGCGCGCGCGCCAGCGTGCGGGCGAGGTCGACCGCATAGGCCCGCGAATAGCCGTCGAGGATGATGGCGCCGGCCATCTTCCCCGTGGCGTCGCCCATCGCGCCCGATCCCTGGCCGTTGTCGGTGGTCGAAACCGGAACCGCGCTGCCCGCAAGGCTGGTCTGGCCCTGCGGCTGGAAGGCGCGGGCAATGTTCAAAATCCCGCGGCCATAGACGGCGTCGGTGCCGACCGCGCCGGCCTCGTCGGCGGTGGTGAGCAGCAATTGCACGATCTGCGCGCCGGTGAGGTTGGGGAAGGCGCTGGCGAGCAGTGCCGCCGCGCCGCTGATGATCGGGGCAGAGAAGGACGTGCCGCTGTAGAGCAGGGCCTGGCCGTTCTGGTCGAAGGTGCGCACCTGCACGCCGAGCGCGGTGAGATAATAAGCGGAGCCGGTGCCGGCCCGGTTCGAGAAATCGGCCATCTGCCGCGCCGCATCGTGGGCGCCGGCGATGATCACCAAGCCATTGCCGGCGCGCTGCGCCGATTGCAGCGCGAAGCCGTCCGGATTGCCGCCGGTGGTTTCCTTGCCGTCATTGCCGGCCGACATGACGATCACGATGCCAGCCTGCGTCGCGCGGCTGATCGCGCCTAGGACGGTGCTGCCGGCGCTTTCGCCGCCAAGCGAGATGTTGATCACCCGAGCGCCGTTGGTGCGCGCGATGTCGATCGCGCGGGCAATGTCGGCGTCGCTGTGCTTGCAGCCGTCGTCGGGGTCGCAGTCGGTCGGCTTGGCCGTGTTGAGCGACAGGATGCGCGATTCGAAGGCGACGCCCATCATCCCCGACCCGTTGCGCGCGGCAGCGGCGGTCCCGGCGACGGCGGTACCGTGGCCCTCGGTGTCGACCACGCCGCGGTCGCCGGCGACGTCCTGGCTGGCGGGATGGATGCGGCCGGCAAATTCGGGCAGCGCCGGGTTGATGCCGCTGTCGACGATGCCGATCGTGATGCCCTGGCCGCGGCCGCCGGCATTGTAGGCGCTGATCGCCCCGGCCGAGCTGGCGCCGTTGGAGCGATTATATTC
>JAFAEZ010000098.1 GCA_023423775.1 Pseudomonadota bacterium | reverse complement strand
TGCCGGCGTCGCCGGTGCGGGTGTAGATCCGGTTGAGCCGGACCAAGGCTCAGCTCCCGCCGCTGGCCAGCAGCAGCAGCAGGACGACCAGGATGATCGTCACCGCCTGGAACATGACGCGCTTGCGCATCAGGTCCTGCGAGCGCTGGCCGGTGAGGTCCCGGCCCTGGGCCATGCCGATCACGCCCTTGACGAGCACGAAGAGGGTCGCGGCCGCGGCCAGGACGATGAGGATGATCATGATGGTCGTCATGCGCCCTCTCTACTCTCCGGCGGTCGAATAGCCAGACGGGATTTTCCCGGCGCGCAGCTCCGCCACGAGCGCGGCTGGATCGGCGCCGGCAGCGCGCAGGTCGGCCAGCGTCGGCGCGCCGTTGCGCTTGGCGAGCCGCCGCCCCTCCGCGTCGGTCAGCAAGGGATGGTGGTTATAATGCGGCGTCGGCAGGCCGAGCAAAGCCTGGAGCAGGCGGTGGACGTCGGTGGCGGCGAACAGATCGCGGCCGCGAACGATGTGGGTCACTTGCTGGGCGGCGTCGTCGACGGTGACGGCGAGATGGTAGCTGGTCGGCGCGTCCTTGCGGGCAAGGACGACGTCGCCGAACGCTGCGGGATCGGCCTCGACCTCGGTGTCGCCGTCCTCCCAGTAAAGCGGCCCGGCCAGCGCCGCCGCCCTGGCGACATCGAGCCGCCAGGCGTGCGGCTCGCTCTCGGCGCGGCGCGCACGCAGGTCGGGCGCAAGCACGCGGCAGGTGCCCGGGTAGAGCGGCCCGTCGGGCCCGTGCGGCGCGGCGGCGCTGGCGGCGACTTCGGCCGCAATTTCGGTACGGGTGCAGAAACAGGGATAGGCCAGGCCCTGTGCGATCAGCCTATCGAGCGCCGCGCGGTAGAGCGGCAGCCGGTCCGACTGGTAGAGAATCTCGTCGTCCCATTCGAGGCCAAGCCACATCAGGTCCTCGATGATCCCGTCGATATGCTCGGGCCGGCTGCGAGTCGGATCGATATCCTCGATGCGGAGCAGGAAAGCGCCGTTCCGGGCGCGCGCGAAATCATGCGCCAACAGCGCCGAATAAGCATGGCCGAGATGCAGCCGCCCGGTCGGGCTCGGCGCGAAACGGGTCACATAAATCATGAATCGAACCCTTGACCGGGACTCGCCACCTGTGGTGTCATGACCGCGTCACGCAAAGCAGCCAGAAGCGTGGCCAGACAAGGAGATGAAGCGAGCGGAGCCCGCTTTCTCCCCAGGTTCTGAGTGCGACAGGGTTCGGGGCGGCGCGTTTCGGGAGATTCCTCTCCACGAAACGGAGGCCTTTGTCGGTTCATGTACCACCCCGATCTCATCCGGCATCCCGACTCTTGCCCCGCTCTGGTGCTGAACGCGGACTACACCCCGCTCAGCTATTACCCGCTCAGCCTGTGGTCCTGGCAGACCGCGGTCAAGGCCGTGTTCCTGGAGCGCGTCGACATCGTCGCCAATTATGCGCGCGAGGTCCACAGCCCGACCCGCACGATGCAGATACCGAGCGTCATCGCGCTGCGCCAATATGTGAAGCCGTCCGAATATCCGGCCTTCACTCGGTTCAACCTGTTCCTGCGCGACCGTTTCGTCTGCCAATATTGCGGAGATCCGCGCGAGCTCACCTTCGATCATGTCATCCCCCGCGCGCAGGGCGGACGCACGACCTGGGAGAATGTCGCCACCGCCTGTGCGCCGTGCAATCTTCGCAAGGGCGGCCGCACGCCAGCCCAGGCCCATATGGCGCTTTACCGGCGGCCGATCCGGCCGACGACCTGGCAGCTCCAGGATCATGGCCGCAGCTTCCCGCCCAACTATCTGCACGATAGCTGGCGCGACTATCTCTATTGGGACATCGAGCTAGAGGCCTGAAGCGGACGCTTAGCGCCGCAGCCAGTGCTTGCCGGCGAAATAGGCGCTGACTGCCAACGCGATCACGACGCAGAAGAGCACCACGCCCCAGAAGGCCCAGGGCTCGTTCGCATAGGGTATGCCGCGCACGTTCATGCCGAGCAGGCCGGTGACGAAGGTCAGAGGCAGGAAGATTAGAGCGACGATCGACAGCAGGAGCGCGCGCTGCTCCATCAGTTCGCCACGCAGATCGGTGAGCTGCTCGTGGAGCAGGGCGGCGCGCTCGCGGACCGCCTCCAGTTCCTCGGCCATGCGGGCGAAGCGGTCCCCGGCCTCGCGAATGTGGAGCCGGTCCTCGGTGGCGAGCCAGGCGAAATCCATCTCCGACAGGGTTGCGAGCGCGTCCCGGTCCGGCGCGACGAAGCGGCGATAGGCGATCGCTTCGGAGCGGAGGCCGGCGATGGCAGTGCGGAGCTTGTAGACGCGGCGCGGCTCGAGGTCGGTCTCGCAATCGTCGAGCTGGTCGCCGAGCTGCGCTACCTCCGGATCGAGCTGTTTGGAGATGGCGCGCGCATAAGCGGCAACCAGATCGCCCGGATCGGCGATTGCGCCCGCTTCCATCTGCTCGCGGACGATGCGGGTAGCGGCGAGCGGACGGCGGCTGACCGAATTGACCTTGCCCTGCTGGACCCACATGCGGATCGAGACGAGCCGGTCGCTGTCGTCGGTCTCGACCTCGGCGAGGCCGCGCAGATTGAGCAGGGCGCCGCCGTCCATCCGGTCGCAGCGCGGCCGCGTCTCGGTCGCCACCAGGGCGTTGACCGCGATGTCGGGAATGCCCTGCCCCTTCAGCGCGGCGAGATCGGCCTCCTCCAGCGTGTCGAAATGGAGCCAGAGGAAGCCGTCGCCGCGATAAGCGGCCGCCTCCGCGACGCTGAGCCCACGCACCGCGCCGCCTTCGAAGAGGAGCGCGTTGCAGCCCATGTCAGCAAAGGTCTTTCATGAAGGCGCGCACGGTGGGCGCGAGGTCGTCGCGTTCGAGGGCGAGCGCGATATTGGCGGTGATGAAGCCGGCCTTGTCGCCGCAATCGTAGCGCGTGCCTTCGAAGGTGACGCCGTGGAAGGGCTGGTCGCCGATCATCGCCGCCATGGCGTCGGTGAGCTGGATCTCGCCGCCGGCACCCTTCTCCTGACGCTCGAGCACGCGCATCACCTCGGGCTGGAGAATGTAGCGGCCGACCACGCCGAGCGTCGACGGCGCGTCCTCCGGCTTCGGCTTCTCGACCAGGCCCTTCACTTCGGTGAGCGGGCCGTTGCGCTCGCCTGGCGTGATGATGCCGTAGCTCGCCGTCTTTTCGCGTGCCACTTCCTGCGCGCAGATGATGTTGCCGCCGACCTGATCATAGGCCTCCATCATCTGACGCAGGCAGCCGGGATTGCCCCACATCAGGTCGTCGGGAAGCAGCACCGCGAACGGCTCGTCGCCGACCAGGTGACGCGCGCACCAGACGGCATGTCCGAGGCCGAGTGGCTCCTGCTGGCGGACCGAGGCGAGCGCGCCGGCCGGCAGCCGGCTCGACGCGAGCGGCTCGAGCGACTTGCCGCGGCTGGTCATCGTCGTTTCGAGCTCGAACGCCATGTCGAAATAGTCGTCGAGCTCGGCCTTGCCGCGCCCGGTGACGAAGATCATCTGCTCGATCCCGGCCTCCCGGGCCTCGTCGACCGCATATTGGATCAGCGGCCGATCGACGATCGTCAGCATCTCCTTCGGGATCGCCTTGGTGGCGGGGAGGAAGCGGGTGCCGAGACCGGCGACCGGGAACACTGCCTTGCGAACAGGTTTCATTTTTGGCCCTGATGTAGAAGCAGCGGCGGCGGCGCCGTCACTGCGGTGGAAGGTCGAAACGGTCGTCCTCGCGCGGCTCCGATCGACGGAGAGGCTCGTCCACCCGCTCAGGGCGTGCAATGGGCGGCGCCGTCAGAAGTTCCTCGGTGGTTGGAGCGCGGCTCGCCATCGCCGGCGCGACCGGCATTGTCTCGCCCGGCGCGGGCCGGAGCGCCTCGCGCCCCCCACAAGCGGTCAGCAGAAGCAACGCGGCAAGGCCCAGCAGTCTCATCATCCGATCCCCAACGCCGTCTTCGCCTCGGCGATGCGGGCGCGCACCGCTTGCGGCGCGGTGCCGCCATGGCTCACACGGCTTCTTACCGAGGCTTCGACCGAGAGGACATCGAAAACCGACGCGTCGATCCGGGCGTCGATGCCGCGCAGGTCTTCGAGAGTGAGGTCCCAGAGAGCCTTACCCTGCTCGTCGGCATGGCGGACGGCGCGGCCGGTAATGTGGTGCGCCTCGCGAAACGGCACGCCGGCGACACGCACCAGCCAGTCGGCAAGGTCGGTGGCGGTCGAATGGCCGGCGGCGGCGGCCGCGCGCATGCGCTCCGGATTGAAGCGCGTGGTCTCGACCATGCCGGTCATCGCCGCGATCGACAGGCCGAGCAGGTCATGCGCCTCGAACACCGGCGGCTTATCGTCCTGCATGTCCTTCGAATAAGCGAGCGGCAGCCCCTTCATCGTCATCACCAAAGCGTTCATCGCGCCGGCGATGCGGCCCGAATGGCCACGCACCAGCTCGGCGGCGTCGGGGTTGCGCTTCTGCGGCATGATCGACGAGCCGGTCGAATAAGCGTCGGGGAGCGAGACGAAGCCGTAGGGCTGGCTCGCCCAGATGATGAATTCCTCGGCGAGACGCGACAGATGGAGGCTGCACTGGGTCGCCGCCATCAGGTAATCGAGCGCAAAATCGCGGTCCGACACCGAGTCCAGCGAGTTTGCGGTCGGCCCGGAGAAACCGAGCGCCGCGGCGGTCGCATGGCGGTCGAGCGGAAAGCTGGTGCCGGCCAGTGCCGCAGCGCCGAGCGGCGATTGATCGAGCCGGACGCGCGCGTCGGCGAAGCGCGAGACATCGCGGCGGACCATCTCGTAATAAGCCATCAGATGGTGGCCGAGCGTCACCGGCTGCGCCACCTGGAGATGGGTGAAGCCCGGCATGATCGTCTCGGCATGCTCCTCGGCGCGGGCGACGAGCGCACGCTGCAACGCCGTCAGCGCCTCGAGCACCTCGTCGATCGAATCGCGGACCCACAAGCGGAAGTCGGTGGCGACCTGATCGTTGCGCGAGCGCCCGGTATGGAGGCGCCCGGCCGCCGGGCCGATCAGTTCTGCCAGTCGGTGCTCGACATGCATGTGGATATCTTCGAGCGCCTGGTCCTCGGGCACGCCGTCCGCTTCATATTCGGCGGCGATCGCATCGAGTCCGCCGGAAATGGCTGCTGCGTCCTCAGACGAAACCACGCCCTGCGCGCCGAGCATGGCGACATGGGCCTTGGACGCGGCTATGTCCTGGCGCCACAGGCGCTTGTCGAAGCCGATCGAGGCATTTATCTCCCGCATCAGCGCGGAGGGGCCTTCGGCGAACCGGCCGCCCCACATGCTGTTGGAGTTTCCTTTGCGGGTAATCGCCCTTCTCCTTGCCTTCGGCCTGATGGCCGCGTGCGATAAGCAAAAGCCCGAAGAGCCGCAAGGCAGCGCGGCGCCCGCTCCCGAGGCCGCGGAAGCGGCGCCGACCGGCACGCTTGACCGTTCGAAGGCCGGCACGCTTGCCCCCGCCGTCACCTTCGCCGATCCCGAGGGCAATCCGGCGACGCTCGCCGACTTCCGCGGCAAGCCTCTGCTGGTCAATCTGTGGGCGACCTGGTGCGCGCCGTGCATTGCCGAGATGCCGACGCTCGACGCGCTCGCCGGGCGCGAGAAGGGCCTGCAGGTGCTGACCGTCAGCCAGGACATGGACGGGCGCGAGAAGGTCGACGCCTTCTTCGCCAAGGGCGGCTACGCCAATCTCGAAGCCTATCTCGATGCCGAGATGGGGCTGATGGCCGCGCTCAAGGCCGACACGCTTCCGACCACGATCCTCTACGACGCCAGCGGGAAGGAAGTGTGGCGGATGACCGGCATGGCCGAGTGGGACGAGGAGCATGCCGCCAAGCTGATTGAGGAAGCCTCGGGCGCTTAAGCCCGCCGCACCTGATTTGCTGGGGGAGCAATCAGGCCCGGGCGGGCACCAGCCGTCGCAGCAGGCGCCCGTCGATCGCGGCGAGGCCAGCGCCGATCAGCGCCATCCCGCCGAAATGGCGCGGCTCCAGCACCTCGCCGAGCACCAGCGACCCGAGCAGGATCGCGGTCACCGGGATCAGGAAGGTGACCAGCAGGGAATTGGTCGCACCGGCCGAGGCAAGCAGCTGGAAATAGAGGATGTACGCGAGCGCGGTGCAGGCAAGCGCCAGCGCAACGAGCGCGGCCCAAGCCTCCGGCGCGGGCGCAGAGGCAAGCCAGGGCGGCTCGAACAGCAGGACGAGCGGCAGCACCATGATCGCCGAAGCGGTGAGCTGGCCCGTCGAGACCGCGACCGGCGGGATGCCCATGGTCCGGAAACGGCGGCCATAGACCCCGGCGAGGCCGTAGCACAAAGTCGCGCCGAGGCAGGCGAGCTGCGGCAGCACGGCGGTGCCGACCTGGCGCAGGAAATCGGGTCCGATCATCACCGCGACTCCGCCGAAGCCGAGCAGCACGCCGGCGACCTTGCCCGGAGTCATCCGCTCGTCGCGCGTGAAGAGATGGGCGACGATCACGCCCCAGATCGGCGTGGTCGCATTGAGGATCGAGGCGAGGCCGCTCGGGATATGGCGCTGCGCCCAGGCGAACAGCACGAACGGCAGGACATTGTTGAGCAAGGCGAGGATCGCGAAGGCTGGCAGCGCGCCCGGCGGCATGGGCAGCCTCTGTCCACGCGCCCACAGGAACAGCCACAGGGCGCCGGCCGCCATGGAGACGCGGAGTAGCACCAGGGTGAGCGGATGGACCGAGTGAACGGCGACGCCGATGAAGAAGAAGGACCCGCCCCACAGCACCGACAGAGCGAGCAATATCGCCCAGTCCCGCCCGCTCATCTGTCCCGTCATGGCCATGCCCGCCCCTTAACGGCTTTCACCGCCGCCGCCTCACGAAACCTGCGGTCAAACTGATAAGCGGGCTTTATCGTCAGTCGCGCAGCAGTTCGTTGATGCTGGTCTTGGAGCGAGTCTGGGCATCGACGCGCTTGACGATGACCGCGCAGGCCAGGCTGGGACCGGTGCCGTCCTTCGACGGCAGCGCGCCCGGCACGACGACCGAATAAGCCGGCACGCGGCCGACGAAGATTTCGCCGCTCGCGCGGTCGACGATCTTGGTCGAGGCGCCGAGGAACACGCCCATCGAGAGCACGGCGCCTTCCTCCACGACCACGCCTTCGGCGACTTCGGAACGCGCGCCGATGAAACAATTGTCCTCGATGATCACCGGCCCCGCTTGCAGGGGCTCGAGCACGCCGCCGATGCCGGCGCCGCCGGAAATATGGACGCTGGCGCCGATCTGGGCGCAGCTCCCGACGGTGGCCCAAGTATCGACCATCGTGCCCTCGCCGACATAAGCACCGATATTGACGAAGCTCGGCATCAGCACCGCGCCCTTGCCGACGAAGGCGCCGCGGCGGACGATCGCGCCCGGCACCGCGCGGAACCCGGCGGCCTGGAAATGGCTCGCGTCCCAGCCGCTGAACTTGGACGGCACCTTGTCCCACCAATGGGCTGCGCCCGGCGCGCCGGAGATCGTCTCCATCGGATTGAGCCGGAAGGAGAGGAGGACGGCTTTTTTCAGCCACTGGTTGACGCTCCAGCCGTCGACGCCCTTTTCGGCAACGCGCGCCGCACCGGAATCGAGCGCAGCGAGGGCGGCGTCCACGGCCTGGCGCACCGGACCCTTGGTGTCGGGGCCGATCGATTCCCGCTCTTCCCAGGCCTGCTCGATGGTGGCGCGAAGGTCGTCGGTCATTGCTCTTCCCCTAGTATCTCGGTCAGCCAGGCGCCGATATCGGTGATGCGGTAATCGATAAAAGCCGGGTCGGCGCCGTAATCGCCGCGTTCGGACCCGTTGTCGATCCATACGGTGGTCATGCCAAGCGCCTTCGCCGGCGCGAGGTTGCGAGCCATGTCCTCGACGAACAAGGCGCGCGACGCATCGATGCCGTAAAGCGCGCACATCGCTTCGTAGGA
The DNA here is from genome assembly GCA_023423775.1 of Pseudomonadota bacterium. Lineage (GTDB taxonomy): Bacteria > Pseudomonadota > Alphaproteobacteria > Sphingomonadales > Sphingomonadaceae > Allosphingosinicella. The sequence continues at coordinate 625 of JAFAEZ010000098.1, read as the reverse complement.
AGCGGGATTGGGCTTGGGCACATAATCCATCGCATGGATGTCGTGGATTTCGTCGAACAGGCCGCCGAGGCCGAGCTTGTCCAGCACCCGGCCGGCATAATCGACGTCGCCATTGGTGAAGATCATGCGCCGCCCGGGCAGCCGCGCCAGCGCCGCCGCCACGTCCGGATCGGCCGAGATGCGGGCGAGATCGATATCGTGGACATAGGCGAGGAAATCGTGCGGATCGACGCCGTTGGCCGCCATCAGCCCGGCCAGGGTCGTGCCGTGTTCGTGGAAATAATGTTTCTGGACGCGCCGCGCCTCGACCGGATCGACGCCGAGCAGACGCTCGATGAACGCACCCATGCGGATGTCGATCAGCTCGAACAGATTGGCCGAGGCCGGATAGAGGCTGTTGTCGAGATCGAAGATCCAGCAATCGATGTGGCGCAAGGCGGGGAGCATGGGTTGCCCCTAACCCGGTAAGGGTTCTTCAGCAAAATGAAAGCATGATGGGTTTAGCGGGCGTTGAGATTTATACGTTATCGCAAAGACTTAGAGGGGCTGTGTATGAAGGCGGGTTCCAGGAAGACGCTGATCCTGTCCGTGTGCGTCGTGGCGCTTGCGCTCGGCGGCTGTGGCG
>JAFAEZ010000008.1 GCA_023423775.1 Pseudomonadota bacterium | reverse complement strand
ATCTGGCGCTGGCCGTCAGCCAAGTCCTTGTAGCGGGCAACGAAGCCTTCGATCAGCAGGGTGCATTCGCTCAAGGGAACGTTGGCGCGGACCAGAACCCGTCCCTGCGGAGCCTCGCGAATGTCGGTCAGGATCGAACGCAGCACCGCTTCTTCCTCGGCGGTGACGACGTCGCGCGCGCGGAACTTGAGCAGAAGGCGTTCGACGGGGTCGACCGGAGCGCGTGCCATGTCATTCGCCACGTGCGGGCTCGCTCGATCCGTGGGGGCGGACGCCGGCAGCTTCCAGCTCGCGGTCGATTCGTCCGCCGAGCCACAAGGCCCACATGCGGAAATCGGCGAGCAGCGACCAGCCGGGATATGTGAAGGTAGCCGGCCGGTTACGCTCGATCAGCGCGTGACTGGCCCAAGCCAAGGCGTAGCCGGCGACCGGCATCGCCAGCAGCAGCCACCAGTTGCCGGTAAAGAGCGCGATCAGCGCGATCGCCACGACGAGGGTCGTACCGGCATAATGGAAAGCACGCGTGCGCGGCCGGGAATGCTCGCGCAGGTAGAAGGGCCAGAATTCGGCGAAAGTCCTATAGGTTCGCATTGGCTCCCCCCGGTTGGCGCGCGCGCGGCGCGACGAGATGGCTGGCCGCGAGCGCGCCCAGCAGCGGAGCGAGCACGGCCGAAATCTGCATCCACACTGGATGGGGGATCATCATCACGTTGACAACCGCCGCGCAGGCGACGAGCCCTGCGACAGGCCACGCGGCCCACCAGCGCCGGCAGATGCGCTTCGCCAAGACACCGCCCACCAAAGCGCCTGCAAACCAGGCGAGTATGACGAACAGCTTCGCCGGCAGGGGAATGGCGGCGACCACCTGTCCCGAAGCCTCTGGGTTGCGCAGGTCGAGATCGTCGGGGAGCGGATAGACCATGTGGCCGAGCAACTCGATCAGAAACAGGACGACGAAGGCCGTCAGCGTTCCCAGCGCTATGCCGACGATGATCCTTGGCATCGCACCCCTTTCGAGCGTCGATATAGCATGAAAGGCGGGGGCTGACAGGGTTTCAGCCGTTGACGATCGTCCCGCCATTGGGGTGCAGCACCTGGCCCGACATGTAGCTCGAATCCTCGCACGCCAGGAACAGGAAGCTCGGAGCCACCTCGTTGGGCTGGCCCGGGCGCCCCATCGGCGTATCCTTGCCGAAATCCGGGATTTTTTCCGGCGGCTGCCCGCCGAACGGATTGAGCGGGGTCCAGATCGGGCCTGGGGCGACGGCGTTCACGCGAATGCCGTCCTCGATCAGGTTCTCGGACAGCGAGCGGGTGAAAGCGGTGATCGCGCCCTTGGTCGCGCTGTAATCGAGCAGGATCTTGGCGCCCTTGTACATCGTAACGGACGTGCAATTGATGATCGCCGAGCCGGATTTCAGGTGCGGCCGCGCTGCCTGAACCAGGTAGAACATGCTGAAGATGTTGGTCTGGAAGGTCCGCTTCAGCTGCTTCTCGCTGATGTCGGTGATCTCCTCCTCATAATGCTGCTCGCCGGCATTGTTGACGAGGATGTCGAGCCCGCCGAGCTTGTCGACCGTCTCCTGAACGGCGCGCTCGCAAAAGTCCTTGTCGCCGAGGTCGCCGGCGATGGTGATGGCGCGACGCCCCTCCTTCACGACGATCTCCCTGGTCTTGGCAGCGTCGTCATGCTCGCACAAATAGAGGATCGCGACGTCCGCACCCTCGCGAGCGAAGAGCGCGGCGACGGCGCGGCCGATGCCGCTGTCGGCGCCGGTCACCAGCGCCACCTTGCCCTCGAGCCGGCCCGATCCGGGGTAGCGCGGCTCCCAATCGGGCTTGGGCTCAAGCCGACTCTCATGTCCGGGCAGATCGTCCTTATGGACCATATCCACGGTTTCGCTCATTGGCGGCTCACTCCTTGGCAGCGACGCCGGCGCCGGCCTCGCCGAACGCCTCGATCGCGGATTGGTCCTGGGCATCGTGCGGCGCCGCCGTCTCGGCCGGAGTCGGCTTGCCGTCGCGGCCGAGCGTCTCCGAATTGCGGCTGCCGTCCGCAGGATCGTCGGACATCTGGTTGTTCTGATTCTGGCTAAGCTGGGTATTCACATGCACATTCTTGCCCATCGCGCATCTCCTTGCGGACCGAAGCCCGTTGTCGATAGAGCGCGCCACTCTTGAGCCGGTTCCCCGCTTTTCGTCGAAGGTTGGGCTATGTTGGTCGAATCGGCTCGGTAGAGGCGAGCCGGGCGAGAAAAGAGGGATATCGGGCCGCGCCGGTCGGCTGGGAAGGAACGAGACTATGAGGAGCAAGACGGCGCGACTGGTGCTGCTGTCGGCGGCGGCGGCCGCGCCGGCGTGGGCGCAGGAAACAGGCAACGCCCCGCCCCCCGTGCCGACGCTCCCCGCTACCGCGCAGGGCGCCAAGAGCTACACGCCCGCCGACTTCGCCCGCTTCTCGCCCAAGACCGCGCTCGACATGCTGCGCCAGGTCCCCGGCTTCACGATCCAGGAGCAGGACGAACGGCGCGGCCTGGGTCAGGCGACCGCCAACGTGCTGATCAACGGCCAGCGCATTTCCGGCAAGTCGAACGACGTCGTCACCGAGCTCGGCCGCATTTCTGCCAGCAACGTCGCGCGCATCGACATCGTCGACGGCGCCACGCTCGACGTTCCCGGCCTGTCGGGCCAGGTCGCCAACATCGTCACCGCCGCCAAGGGTCTGAGCGGCAGCTTCGCCTGGCGGCCTCAGGCGCGGCTGCGCCGCACCCCGCCGCGCCTGCTGAACGGCGAGGCATCGATCAGCGGCACCGCCGGGGGCATCGATTATACGGTGAGCCTGTCCAACGACAGCTACCGCAACGGCAATGCCGGGCCCGAGATCGTGTTCACGCCCGACCGGACGATCATCGACCGTCGCGCCGAAATCCTCGATGTGCGCGGCGAGGTCCCCAAGATCAGCGGCAGCTTCCGCCGGCAGGGCGCCAATGGCTCGATCGCCAATCTCAACGCATCGGCCTCGCTCGACTATCAGGATATCGAGGAGATCTCGCTGCGCTCGGGGCTGGGCCAGCCCGACCGCAACCGTCTCCTCACCGAGCGCCGCCGCGAATGGAACTACGAGATCGGCGGCGATTACGAATTCCCGCTCGGCGGCGGGCGCCTGAAGCTGATCGGGCTGCGCAGCTTCGAGCACACGCCTTACCGCCAAATCCTCACCACCGACTTTGCCGACGGCAGGCCGCGCGCCGGCGACCGCTTCGAGCAGGTCGCCGACGAGGCGGAGACGATCGCCCGCGGCGAATATCGCTGGAAGAGCGGCGGCGCCGACTGGCAGATATCGGCCGAAGGCGCACTCAACATTCTCGACGTCGCCAACACATTGTCGACGCTCGACGCGGCCGGCCAATTCGTCGCGGTGCCGCTGCCCAATTCGGTCGCGACCGTCGAGGAGAAGCGCGGCGAGGTCATGCTGAGCTACGGCCGGCCGCTCTCGCCGACTCTGACCCTGCAAAGCTCGGCCGGCGGGGAATATTCGCAGCTCAGCCAGTCGGGCGAGGCCGGCCTCACCCGCACCTTCCTTCGTCCTAAGGGCTTCGTCTCGCTCGCCTGGAAGGCCTCGCCCCGGCTCGACGTCAGCATCAAGCTCGAGCGCGAGGTCGGCCAGCTCAACTTCTTCGACTTCGTCGCGTCGGCCAATGTCAGCGGCGGCACCACCAATGCCGGAAACGTCAACCTCGTGCCGCAGCAAAGCTGGAAGATCGACCTCGAGGCGACCCGCAATCTCGGCCGATGGGGCACCGCGACCGCGCGGCTGTTCGGCCGCCAGATCACCGACATCGTCGACGTCGTGCCGATCGGCGAGACAGGCCAGGCGCCGGGCAATCTCGACAGCGCGACCATCTTCGGCATCCAGTGGACGAGCACGTTCAATCTCGATCCAATCGGCTGGCGCGGCGCCAAGCTCGACCTCGACCTGCAATATCAGAAGAGCCGTCTCGAGGATCCCGTCACCGGCGTCCACCGTCCGATCAACGAAGACCAGTTCCGCCGCATCGTCGCCAATTTCCGGCACGACGTGCCCGACACCGACTGGGCCTATGGCTGGGGGTTCGAGAATTACGGAAACGCCGCCGGCTACCGGCTCGACCAGCGCTTCCGCTTCTTCAACAATCCCGGCAATCTCGGGATCTTCGTCGAGCACAAGGACGTGTACGGGCTGACGGTGCGTGGGAGCGTCGACAATATCCTCGGCACCAACGAGGCGTTCGACCGCAGCTTCTACGATCGCCGGCGGACCAACGCCCTGCTGTTCACCGAAAGCCGCGACCGTTTCTACGGCCCGATCCTGACGGTCTCGATCAGCGGAAAGATCTAGCGGCTGGCGAGGCGGAGCTTGGCGAGGCCCTCGTCGCGCGGCTCGGGCAGTGCTTCGGCCTCGGGCAGCGCGACCTCTTCGGGGAACAGGCTCTGCGACACCGGCGCGTCGGCGCGGCGGCACTGGGCGACCACCACGGGGAAGAGCAGGTCGGTATTGCGTTCCACCGCCTCGGCCGTGGCGTCGTTGCACGCGGCCTCGCTCTGATAGACGGTGTCGGCCACGCTCACTTGCTGACAGGCGGTGTCCGCCTCGCCGCAGCCGAGAATCGCCAGTACGTAAATTGCCGGACCCATCACTGCCTCCGCTCCTTCTAAGACCTAAATGCTTGAAGGAAATTGCAGTTCCTGTTGTTTCGCACGCATAACTTGGTGGGCCCGCCGCGCATCCCTATTTAGACGAGAATGCCTCCTGAAACGACGAACCTGACTTCGCGCGACGAACCCGGCTGGGCCGCCCTGCGCCGCTTCCTGCCCTATCTCTGGCCGGCCGGCGAAACAGGGCTGCGCGCGCGGGTCGTGCTGTCGCTACTGCTCGTCTTCGTCTCGATCGCGGTGACCACCCTGGTGATGCCGCTCGCATACGGCGAGGCGGTCAACCGGATGACCGCGGGTATGGAGAGCGGGGCGGCGATCGCGATCGCTCTGGTCGTCGCTTATGCCGCGGCGCGCTTCACCGGCGTACTGTTCGACAATCTGCGCAACGGCGTGTTTGAGCGGGTAGGCCAGGACGCCACCCGGCGGCTTGCGGAGACGACCTTCCGCCATCTCCACGATCTTTCGCTGCGCTTCCATCTCGAGCGGCGTACCGGCGCGGTCACCAAGATCATCGAGCGCGGCACCAAGAGCATCGACATGATGCTCTATTTCCTGCTGTTCAACATTGCCCCGACCGTGCTCCAGCTCGGCATCGTCATCGTCATGTTCTGGGTGAAATTCGGCCCCGGGCTGGTGCTCGCGACGGTGGCGATGGTCGCTGCTTATATCGTCTACACCCGGATCATCACCGACTGGCGCACCAAGCTGCGCGTCGAGATGAACGACCTCGACACCGGCGCCGTCGCGCGCGCCGTCGACAGCCTCTTGAACTACGAGACCGTCAAATATTTCACCGCCGAGGACCGCGAGGCGCGGCGCTACGGGCGGGCGGCGCGGCGCTACGCCGAAGCCGCGGTCAAGAACGAGACCTCGCTCGCCTGGCTCAACATCGGCCAGTCGCTGATCACCAACCTGATGATGGCCGGGGCGATGGCCTATGTCGTGTGGGGCTGGTCGCGCGGCTGGTTCACGCCCGGCGACGTGGTGGTGGTGAACACCCTGCTCGCCCAGCTTTTCCGCCCGCTCGACATGCTCGGCATGGTCTATCGCACGATCCGCCAGGGTCTGATCGACATGGAGGCGATGTTCGATCTCGTCGACACCCCGGCCGAGGTGGTCGACGCGCCGGGCGCGCCCGCCCTCCGCGTCGCCGCTGGCCATGTGCGCTTCGAGGACGTGCATTTCGGCTACGAGCCCAATCGCGAAATCCTGAAGGGCATCGACCTCGACGTCCCAGCCGGGACGATGCTGGCCGTGGTCGGCCCCTCGGGCGCCGGCAAGTCGACTTTGTCGCGTCTCCTCTTCCGCTTCTACGAGCCGACCGGCGGCCGCATCACGATCGACGGCCACGACATATCCGAGGTGACCCAGCACAGCCTGCGCGCCGCGATCGGCATCGTCCCGCAGGACAGCGTGCTCTTCAACGACACGATCGGCTACAATATCGGCTATGGCCGCGACGGCGCCACCCAGGCCGAGATCGAGGCGGCGGCGCGCGGCGCGGCGATCCACGATTTCATCCGCTCGCTGCCCGAAGGCTATGATTCCAAGGTCGGCGAGCGCGGCCTCAAGCTGTCGGGCGGCGAGAAGCAGCGCGTGGCGATCGCCCGCACCCTGCTCAAGGACCCGCCGATCCTGATCCTCGACGAGGCGACCAGCGCCCTGGACAGCCGCACCGAGGCGGCGATCCAGGCGACCTTGCGCGACGTCGCGGCGCGGCGCACCAGCATCGTCATCGCCCACCGCCTGTCGACCGTGGTCGACGCCGACCAGATCGTCGTGCTCGACCAGGGCCGCGTCGCCGAGCGCGGCACCCACGCCCAGTTGCTGCGCAAGGGCGGCCTCTATGCCGAAATGTGGGCGCGCCAGCAGAGCGAGCGCGAGGCCGAGACGGAAGCCGCCGAATAGGAGACGAACCGGGCTCGACTTCGCCTGATCCCGGTGCATAGGGTCGCCGCGTGACCTCACCTCTCGATATCCTCCACACCACCTTCGGCTTTTCCGCCTTTCGCGGCGTCCAGGAGCAAGTGGTCGGGCGAGTCATGGCCGGCGCCCATACGCTCGCCGTGATGCCGACCGGCGCCGGCAAGTCGCTCTGCTACCAGGTGCCGGCGCTGGCGCGCGAAGGGACCGCGCTCGTCATCTCGCCCCTGATCGCCTTGATGCACGACCAGATCAGGGCGGCAGATGCGTTCGGAATCCGCGCCGCCGCGCTGACCTCGGCCGACGACAACCGCCAGGAGACCGTGGCGTGGCTTCGTGCCGGCGAGCTCGATCTGCTCTATGTCGCGCCCGAGCGCGCGTCGGGCGAAGGCTTCCAAGGCCTCCTGCGCCAGATCCCGCTGTCGCTGATCGCCATCGACGAGGCGCATTGCGTGTCGGAATGGGGCCATGATTTCCGCCCCGACTACCGGCTGCTGCGGCCCCTGCTGGACCGCTTCCCCAACGTGCCGCGGCTGGCGCTCACTGCCACCGCCGACCGCCAGACCCGCGCCGACATCCTGGTCCAGCTCGGCATTCCCGAGGACGGGCTGATCCTCGCCGGCTTCGACCGGCCCAATATCCGCTACCATATCCGCCCGCGCGACGGCATCGGCACGCAATTGAAGGCCCTGCTCGCCGAGCATGAAGGGCCGGGCATCGTCTACGCCTCCAGCCGCGCCGCGACCGAGAAGCTGGCCGAGCAGCTCGGCACCCCCGGCCGCAGGGCGCTGCCCTACCATGCCGGGCTCGACGCCGGCGTCCGCGCGCGCAACCAGGCCGCCTTCGTCGCGTCCGAGGACATGGTGATGGTCGCGACGATCGCCTTCGGAATGGGCATCGACAAGCCCGACGTGCGCTTCGTCGCCCATGCCGGCCTGCCCAAGTCGATCGAGGCTTATTATCAGGAGACCGGCCGCGCCGGCCGCGACGGCGACCCGGCCGAGGCGCATCTCTTCTGGGGCGCCGAGGATTTCGCCCGCGCCCGCCAGCGGATCGAGAGCGAGGTCGCCGAGGACCGGCGTCAGAGCGAGCGCCATCGCCTCAATGCGCTGGCCGGCCTGGTCGAGGCCGCCGACTGCCGGCGCGCCATCCTGCTCCACCATTTCGGCGAGGACCCGCCGGCGCGGTGCGGCAATTGCGACAATTGCCTGTCGCCGCCGAAGACGGTGGACGCCACCGAGGCGGCCCGCAAATTGCTCTCGGCCGCCTTCCGCACCGAGATGCGCTTCGGCATCGGCCACCTCACCGACGTGCTCGCCGGCCGCGAGACCGACAAGGTCCAGAATTTCGGCCACCACCGCCTGTCCGTGTTCGGGATCGCCGATGCCGACGAGCTGGCGCTGATCAAGCCGGTGGCGCGGGCGCTGATGGCGCGCGATGCGCTGCGGGCCGACGATTATGGCGGCCTCTCCTTCGGGCCGGGCGCCCGGCCGGTGCTGAAGGGCGAGGAGGAGGTGCGGATCGTGCTTCCCCCGCCCAGGACGCGTCGGCGGCGCGGCGGCGGCGCGGCCGAAGACCATCCTCACGATCCGCTATTCGAGGCGCTGCGCGCCTGCCGCCGCGATCTCGCCAAAGAAGCGGGCGTGCCGCCTTACGTGATCTTCCACGACAGCACCTTGCGCGAGATGGCCGGGCTCAGGCCGACGACCTTGTATGGACTGTCGCAGGTGTCGGGCGTCGGCAGCGCCAAGCTCGAAAAATATGGCGACGCTTTTGTGGAGGCGATCCGCGCTTATGAATCGAACGGAGTGAACTGATGCGGCCCATCGACGAGAGCATCTGCGTGTCGGGACAGGTCATGCCCGACCAGATCGAGGCCTTGAAGGCGGCCGGTTTCACGATGCTCGTCCAGAACCGCCCCGACGGAGAGGCGCCGGGCCAGCCGGCCAGCACCGAGCTGGCGGCGGCAGCGGAGGCGGCGGGCATGGCTTTTCGCTACGTCCCGCTTGGGCCGGCCGGCCTCTCGCCGGACCTGGTCGAGGCGATGGGCGAGGCGCTCGACGCTGCGGAGGGTAAAGTGCTCGCTTTCTGCGCGGCCGGCATGCGCTCCACCTTCCTGTGGGCGCTGGCCCGCGCCGCCAAGGGCGACGATGCCGAGAGCCTGGTCGCGAAGGCGGCGGCCGCCGGCTACGACCTGGGTCCTATCCGTCCCTATCTCGGCTGAGCACGGCCTCCGCCTCGGCGCGATCCTCTTCCTCGACCATCAGCCGGATCGGCGTCAGCATCCCGAGGCCGAGGCCGGCGACGCCCTGGTCGAACAGGACCGTCTCGATGCCCTCGGCCGCCAGCCGCGCCTGCGCCATCCCGGCGCTCATGCTGTCGTAGAACAGGGCGACCTCGACCAAGGCCATTACCAGGGAAAGACCTCGCCGGCCTCGACCTCCTCGGGCCGCGGCGTGCGGCCGAGGATCGCGTTGCGGTGCGGGAAGCGCCCGAAGCGGGCGATGACGTCATGGTGCAGCTGCGCGAAGCGCAGATATTCGGGATCGCCGAGCGCCGTGAACAGCAGGACGGCACGATCCTGGTCGGCCAGCGTCTCGCTATGCTCGAACGGCATGTAGAGGAAGGCGCGCTCGTCCTCGCTCATCTGCTCGTCATAGCCGCGATCAACGGCAGCGGTGGCGATCGCCCGCGCCAAGTGGTCGGTGGCAAAGCTGTCGGCATGGCCGCGGAACATGTTGCGCGGGAACTGGTCGAACAGGATCACCGCCGCCAGCGCCTCGCGGGGCGAGCCGAGAAAATCCTCGGGCAGGCGCTGGGCCTGCTCCTCCCAGAGCTCGCCGAACCGTTCACGCGTCTCGGCATCGAGCTCGGCGTCCCCCTTGAACCATTGCTCCCGGCTGAGGCCAAACCAGAATGCGAGGACGTCGTTGGCCCAGGCGGTCATGCCGCCGTGCCGCCGACGGTGAGACCCTCGATCAGCAGGGTCGGCTGACCGACACCGGCGGGAACCGACTGGCCGCCCTTGCCGCAAATGCCGATGCCTTCGTCCAGGGCCATGTCGTTGCCGATCGCCTTGACCTTGGTCAGCACAGAGGGGCCGTCGCCGATCAAGGTCGCCCCTTTGATCGGCGCGCCGAGCCTGCCGTTCTCGATCTTGTAGGCCTCGGTGCAGGAGAAGACGAATTTGCCGCTGGTGATGTCGACCTGACCGCCGCCGAAGCTCTTGGCGTAGATTCCGTTCTTGGCCCGCGCCAGGATCTCGCCCGGATCGTCCTTGCCGCCGAGCATGAAGGTGTTGGTCATGCGCGGCATCGGCGCATGAGCAAAACTCTCGCGGCGGCCGTTGCCGGTCGGTTCGACGCCCATCAGCCGGGCGTTCAAGCGGTCGTGGATGTAGCCCTTGAGGATGCCGTCCTCGATCAGGGTGTTGCACTGGGTCGGCGTGCCCTCATCGTCGATCGACAGCGACCCGCGCCGCTCGCCGATCGAGCCGTCGTCGACCACGGTGACGCCCGGAGCGGCGACGCGCTCGCCGATGCGGCCGGAGAAGGCCGATGTGCCCTTGCGGTTGAAGTCGCCCTCGAGACCGTGGCCGATCGCCTCGTGGAGCAGCACGCCGGGCCAGCCGGGACCGAGCACGACCGTCATCTCGCCGGCGGGCGCGGCGACCGATTCGAGGTTCACCAGCGCTTGGGCGAGGGCGATGTCGACGCCGCGGTTCCACGTCGCCGGATCGAACAAATCGTCATAGAGATAGCGTCCGCCGAGGCCGTGGAAGCCGGTCTCGCGCCGGCCGTTCTGCTCGACGACGATCTGCACGTTGAGGCGGACGAGCGGGCGCACGTCGTGCGCGACGAAGCCGTCCGGACGAACGATGTCGATCACCGACCAGGAGCCGGCCAGCGAGACCGAGACCTGCTGGACGCGCGGGTCGCGCGCCCGCGCCGCGGCGTCGATCTGCTGGCAGAGCGCGACCTTGCGGGCGAACGGGATCGCGCTGAGCGGGTCGGCGTCGGTATAGAGCGTGGCGTTGGTGCGGCGCGGCGGCGCCGGGCGGGGACCCTTGGCGGGATCGAGCACCGCCATCGTCTCGGCGGCGCGGCGAATGGCCGCCTCGGAGAGCTCGTTGGCGTGGGCGAAGGCGGTGGTCTCACCGGAAACGCCGCGCAGGCCGAATCCGGCCTGGGTGTTGAAGTCGGCGCTCTTCAGCCGGCCGTCGTCGAAGCTGAACCCTTCGGACGCGGTATATTGGAGGTAGAGCTCGCCGTCGTCGCAGCTTTTGAGCGCGTCGGCGGTCAGGCGGAGGGCCGCTTCGGGGCTGAGCCCGTCACTGCGGTAGAGGAAGCGGCGGGGATCGGCGATGCTGTTCATGGCGCCGATATAGGGGCTTTAGGCCTCGTTGGCACCCTGATCCGCCGGCCCGCCCTTGAGGACGAACCTTTTGTCGCAATAGCCGCAATCGACGAAGCCCTTCTCGTCGATCTGCAGGTAGATGCGCGGATGGCCGAGGGCGGCATTGATCTCGGTCGCGCCGTCGCAGGCGACGCGCGGCGTGGTAACGTAGCTGATCTCGGGCGTGAAAGGATCGTCGGTCATGGCCGCGCCCTTAGCAACGGGACGGCCTGCAGGCAATGAAGCGAAAGCAGGGGCCGCCGTGGCGACCAGCGCGATGAACGCCGCGCCGATCGCCGAAAGCAACAATGCCCGGCTCGACCGAGATACGAGAGAAGCTGGTCCGGGCATGGCTCCCCATCGCACGAGGCACGTAAAGCCCCGGTTCGCGCATAGGGTAAACGCGTCCTTCTTGTTTGCGGCGACCGCAGGACGGGCTATGGCCCAGCCATGTCCGAAACCAGCGCCGCCATTTCGATCCGCAATCTGGAAAAGACCTACAAGGGCGGCAAGCGCGCGCTCGACGGCGTCAGCCTCGAGGTCCCGCGCGGCCAGATCTTTGGATTGCTGGGGCCGAATGGGGCCGGCAAGTCGACGATGATCAACATCCTCGCCGGCCTGGTGAACAAGACCGGCGGCAGCGCCGAGATCTGGGGCTTCGACATCGACAAGCACCCGCGCAACGCCAAATATTCGATCGGCATCGTTCCGCAGGAAATCCTGTTCGATCCCTTCTTCACCCCGGCCGAGACGCTCGACCAACAGGCCGGCCTTTACGGCGTGCCCAAGGCGAAACGCAGGACGATGGAGCTGCTCCGCGCCGTCCACCTCGAGGACAAGGCCAACGCTTATTCCCGAACGCTGTCGGGCGGCATGAAAAGGCGACTGCTGGTCGCCAAGGCGATGGTCCATTCGCCGCCGATCCTGGTGCTCGACGAGCCGACCGCCGGGGTCGACATCGAGCTTCGCCAGCAGCTCTGGGACTATGTCCGCAGCCTCAACAACGAGGGCGTAACCGTGGTTCTCACCACCCATTATCTCGAGGAGGCCGAGGAATTGTGCGATCGCATCGCGATCATCAACCACGGCCGCCTTATCGCCAACGAGCCGACCCGCGCGCTGGACGGCATGGCCCAGGAGAAAGCGGTCGAGGTCACCGTCGACCGCGACATCACCGCCGCTCCCGACGCCTCCTGCTTCGACAAGATCGAGATCATCGGCGAGCGCACGCTCGCGATCACCTACCGGAAGGACCGGGTCAATGCCGGCGAAGTGCTGGCGGCGCTGCAGCGCGACGGCTTCGGAATCGTCGATGTCTCGACTCGGGAAGCGGACCTCGAGGACGTGTTCCTGAACCTCACCCGCGCCTCCAACGCCCATGGCTGACCGCGCCTTTGACGTCATCGTCATCGGTTCGGGCGCGGCGGGGCTGAGCGCCGCGCTCAACGTCGCGCCCCACCTCAAGGTCGCGGTGCTGGCCAAGGGCGACATCTCCGCCGGTTCGACTGCCTATGCGCAGGGCGGGATCGCAGCCGTGCTCGAGGAAGGCGACACGTTCGAAAGCCATATCGAGGACACGATCGTCGCCGGGGCGGGGCTCAACGACCGCCAGACGGTCGAGTTCGTCGTCGAGAGCGCTCCCGCCGCCATCGAGCGGCTGGCGCAGCTCGGCGTCCCCTTCAACCCCGGTGAGACCGACCGCTGGCATTTGACGCGGGAGGGCGGCCACAGCCATCGCCGCATCGTCCATGTCGACGATGCCACCGGCTGGGCGGTGCAGCAGGCGCTGGAGCAGGCGGCGCTGCGCCGGCCCAACATCACCCTGGTCCCGGACATGGTCGCGATCGACCTCGTCACCGGCCGCCACACGGTCGGCGAAACCGACGCGAAGCATGTCTGGGGGGTCTACGCCGTCAACCGCAAGACGGGGCGGGTCGACCTGCTCACCGGCCGCGCCACCGTGCTCGCCACCGGCGGCGCCAGCCGCGCCTGGGTCTATTCGACCAATCCGCGCGGATCGACCGGCGATGGCATCGCCATGGCGTGGCGCGCCGGCTGCCGCGTGTCGAACATGGAATTCAACCAGTTCCACCCGACCTGCCTCTACCACCATGACGTCAAGAATTTCCTGATCACCGAGGCGATGCGCGGCGAGGGCGGGCAGCTCAAGATCCCAGGCACCGGCTACCGCTTCATGCCCGACTTCGATCCGCGGGCCGAGCTGGCGCCGCGCGACATCGTCGCCCGTGCGATCGACCATGAGCTGAAGCGGCTCGGCCTCGATTTCGTCCATCTCGACATCAGCCACCGCGACCCCGAGTTCATCGGCCAGCATTTCCCGACGATCCACGCCAAGCTGGCCGAGCTCGGCATCGACATCACGCGCGATCCGATCCCGGTCGTGCCGGCCGCCCATTATACCTGCGGCGGCGTGGTCGTGGATCTCGACGGTCGCACCGACCTTCCGGGCCTGTACGCGGCCGGCGAGGTGACCCAGTCGGGCCTCCATGGCGCCAACCGGCTGGCGTCCAATTCGGTGCTGGAATGCATCGTCTTCGGCCTCGCCGCGGCCGGGCACATCAACAGTCATTGGGAAGAGCTTCCGCCGCCGCCGCCGATCCGGGCGTGGGACGCGAGCCGCGTCACCGATTCGGACGAGGAGGTCGTCGTCCACCACAATTGGCGCGAGATCCGCCGTTTCATGTGGGATTATGTCGGCATCGTCCGCACCACCAAGCGGCTCGAGCGCGCGCTCAACCGGGTCAATCTGCTGCGCCAGGAGACCGAGGAATATTACGGCAATTTCCGGGTGACTCCGGATCTGGTCGAATTGCGCAATCTTGTCGAAGTTGCGGGCCTCATCGTGCAATCGGCGCTGACCCGGCAGGAGAGCCGCGGGCTCCATTACACGCTCGATTATCCGGACCTGCTGCCCGACGCGGTCGACACGGTGCTGGCGCCCTAGCGGGCGAGGAAGGCCTTCAGCTCCGCGCGGAATTTCGCCGGCTGATCGTACATGATCATGTGCCCGCTATTGGCGATTCCCGCGAGCCGCGCCTTGGGAGCGCGGGCGTAAGCGCGGCGGTAATTCGCCGCGACCCGCTCGGGAGGCACGTTCCCTCCCGGCGCCGGAGTCGCGAACAGCACCGTCATGGGCGCAGCGATCCTGGGCAGTTCGGGCGTCAGATCGAGCAAGGCGAGCTCATGGCTGGCGCGGGCGACGACGTCAGGGTCGCTCTTCGGACCATTGGGTTCGTCGCTGCCGAACCGGCCCATCAGCGAGCTGATCAGCTGCCGCCCGCCCGGCGAGGAGCCGAACAGGTCGCGCAGGCTGTTGGCGAGCGGTGCGATGCCGCTGGCGCTGGCGCCGAGCAGGCCGGCCGGCTCGGGCAGCATGTCGACCACCATCAGCCGCCCGACCTTGGCCGGATGACGCGCGGCGACCATCATCGCCAGTGTGCCGCCCATCGAATGGCCGACCAGGGCCGGCCCCTTGAGGCCGGCAGCGTCGATATAGCGAGCGATCTCGGCGGCGAGCGGGCCCAGGATCGGGCCCTTGGCGTTGCCGCTCGCCGGATGGCCGGCAAAGCCGGCGACCTGCACGAGATGGTAGCAGTATCCCGGCACGGCCGCGACCGTGCCGTTCCAGATGGCGCGCGAGGCAGTCAGCCCCGGGATCAGGATCACGTCGGGCCCGCTGCCCTGCACGGTCACGGAAATCCTGTTGGAGGCGAAGCGCGGCACTGCGAGCAACGGCGACGGCATGACGCCACACACGCCGATTGCGAGCGCGGACTGGAGGAAGGACCTGCGGTTCATGGCGCTTTCCCTGCCATTGCCGGGTTGAACGGGGGATTACGCACGAACCGCAATTCCCACAGGCGCCGCACCCTCTCCCATTGGCCGGAGGACTAGGCTAGACCCGCCCAATGTCCTCCCAGCATCTCTACCTCGTCGACGGCTCGAGCTACATTTTCCGCGCCTTCCACCGGCTGCCGCCGCTGACCAACCGGCACGGGCTCAATGTCGGGGCCGTCTACGGCTATACGACGATGCTGTGGAAGCTGGCCGAGAGCCTGCACAAGCAGGATGGCCCGACTCATCTCGCAGTGATCTTCGACGCTTCGTCGAAGACGTTCCGCAACGAGATGTACGACAAATACAAGGCGCACCGGCCGCCGCCGCCGCCCGAGCTGATCCCGCAATTCCCGCTCATCCGCGACGCCACCCGCGCCTTCTCGCTGCCTTGCATCGAGGAGGAGGGCCTCGAGGCGGACGACATTATCGCCTGCTACGCCAAGGCGGCGCTGCGCGAAGGCTGGAACGTGACGATCGTCAGCTCCGACAAGGACCTGATGCAGCTGATCGAGCCCGGCCTCGACATGCTCGACACGATGAACGACCGCCGCATCGGCCCCGATTATGTGATCGAGAAGTTCGGCGTTCCGCCCGAGCAATTGGGCGAAGTGCTGGCGCTGATGGGCGACAGCGTCGACAATGTTCCGGGCGTCCCCGGAATCGGCCCCAAGACGGCGTCGAAGCTGATCGTCGAATATGGCGACGTCGAAGCGGTGCTCGCCGCCGCGCCGTCGATGAAACCATCGAAGATGCGCGACAATCTGATCGAGCATGCCGACAACGCGCGACTGTCGCGGGAGCTCGTCCGTCTGGTCTGCGATTCGCCTCTGCCCGAGCCGCTCGAAGACCTGAAGATGAAGGGCATCCCCGACGCCCCGCTCCGCGAATTCCTGGAGGAGCAGGGCTTCCGGTCGCTGCTCGCGAAACTCAACGGCAGCTCGCAGGTCCAGGCGCCGTCCACCTCGCCCTCCGCGACCCCGGTTCAGTCGGAGGTTCGCCCGGAACCGAAGATCGATCGCTCGGCCTACGTCACCGTGACCGACGAGGCCGAACTCGACCGCTGGATCGCCGAGGCGCGCAAGAACGGCTTCATCGCGCTTGATACCGAGACCAATTCGGTCGACTGCGTCAGCGCCACCTTGGTTGGAATCAGCCTCGCCACCGAATGCGGCAAGGCTTGCTACATTCCGCTCGAACACGGCGGCCACGATCTGCTCAGCGAGCGCCCGCACCAGCTGCCGGCCGCGCTCGTGCTGGGCAAGCTGAAGCCGTTGCTCGAGGATCCGGCCGTTCTCAAGATCGGCCACAATTTCAAGTTCGACTGGGTCGTTCTCGACCGCCGCGGGATCAAGGTCGCGCCGCTCGACGACACGCTCGTGATGAGCTTCGATCTCGATGCCGGCGGTCTCAACAGCCATTCGATGGACGATCTTGCCCGCAAGCATCTCGACCACGAGTGCCTGACGTTCAAGGAATTGTGCGGCACCGGCCAGAAGCAGATCAGCTTCGACCAGGTGCCGATCGACCGCGCCACCGAATATGCCGCCGAGGACGCCGACGTGACCCTGCGGCTCTGGAACCGGTTCAAGACGCGGCTGGCGCACGAGCGCGTCGCGCGCATCTATGAGATGGTAGACCGGCCGCTGGTCCCGGTGGTCGCGCGCATGGAGCGCGAGGGCGTGAAGGTCGACCGCGAGGAGCTGCAGAAGCTCTCGTCCGAATTCTCCGCGCAGATCGCGGAACTCGAAGAGCGCATCTGCGGCGAGGCCGGCTGCCGCTTCACGATCGGCTCGCCCAAGCAGCTGGGCGAGATCCTGTTCGACAAGATGCAGCTGAAGGGCGGTCGCAAGGGCAAGTCCGGGGTGTGGTCGACCGACGTCACCGAGCTCGAGCGGCTCGCCAAGGACGGCGTGCCGATCGCCAACCTCGTTCTAGAGTGGCGCCAGCTTTCCAAGCTCAAGTCGACCTATACCGACGCCTTGCAGGAACAGATCAACAAGGACACCGGGCGGGTTCACACCAGCTATTCGCTGTCTGGCGCGCAGACCGGCCGGCTGTCCTCGACCGATCCCAACCTGCAGAACATCCCGATCCGGACCGAGATGGGCCGCCGCATCCGCGACGCCTTCATCGCCGAAGAGGGCCACGTCATCCTCGCCGCCGACTACAGCCAGATCGAGCTGCGCCTCGCCGCGCACATGGCGGACGTGCCGCAGCTCCGCCAGGCGTTCGAAGAGGGCGCGGACATCCACAACATGACCGCGCAGGAGCTGTTCGGCGAGGTCAACCGAGACACCCGCGCCAGCGCCAAGACGATCAACTTCGCGATCCTCTACGGCATCTCGCGCTGGGGGCTGGCCGGACGCCTTGGGGTCACCGCCGACGAGGCGCAGGCGATCATCGACCGCTATTTCGAGCGCTTCCCGGGCATCAGCAACTATATCGCCGATACGCTCACCAAGGCGCGCGACGTCGGCTTCACCACCACCCTGTTCGGGCGCAAGACGCATTTCCCGCGCATCAAGGCGAAGAATCAGGGCGAGCGGCAGGGCGCCGAGCGCGCGGCGGTCAACGCCCCCATCCAGGGTACCAGCGCCGACATCATCAAGCGGGCGATGGCGCGCATGTGCCCAGCGCTGGAAGCGGCCGGGCTCGGTTCGACCCGCATGCTGATGCAGGTCCATGACGAACTGGTGTTCGAAGTGCCCGAGGCGGACGTCGAACGCGCCAGCATCGTCATCCGGAAAGTGATGGAGGGCGCCGCGGAGCCGGCAGTGAAGCTGTCGGTGCCGCTCGGCGTCGAGATCGGCACGGGCCCCAATTGGGGCGCCGCGCATTGAGCACGACTGCCCCGGCCGATGACGACATCGCGGCGCTGGCCAAAGGCGGGCGGACCAATTTCTTCGGCTTCCTCCTGAGGCTCGCGGCCCGACTGCCATTCCTGTTCATCGCCGGCCGCATCTACGGCGCCGAAGCGCTGGGCCGCTTCGCCTATGCCGTGCTGATCGTCGAGTTCGCGGCGCAGCTCGCCACATTGGGCCTGAAGCGGGGCCTCGCGCAGCAGCTGTCCTCGACCGACAAGCCCCATGTCTGTGTCGTCGCCGACGCGATGCTGGTCGCCTTTCTTGCCTCCGCCGTGGCGACGATCGTGCTCGCCATCTTCCCGCAGGCGATGTTCCCGAACAGCAAGATCCACGGCCTCGAATGGCTGTTGCCGCTGATCGTGTTCGCCGTAGCGGGGTCGGACGTCGCGCTGGCGGCCCTGGCCTACCGCCACAATGTCCGGGCGACGGTGACGGCGCGCGCGATCGTCGAGCCGTGGACGATCAGCATTGCCGCGTTCGTCTTGTCGTTCCTCTCGTCGCGCGACGGGCTGATCATTTCCTATGTGCTCTCGATGCTGGCCGCGTTGTTGGCGTCCTTGTGGCCGCTTTACCGCAGCTACGGACTACCGCGAGGCTGGCGGCCGCAGCCGGGTGTCTTGTGGTCGCTGGCCCGCCGCAACACGCCGCTGGCGGCCGCGGACGCGATCGAATGGGGCTCGCGCCGCATCGACATCGCCATACTCGGCCTGTTCTTCTCGCCGGCGATCGTCGGCGTCTATTATGTCGCCCAGCAAGTCGCCTCGCTGCCGCAGAAGCTGAAGACCAGCTTCGATCCCATCCTCGGCCCGGTCATCACCGAAAAGCTGGCCGAGGGGGACCGCAAGGCCGTCGCCAATCAGGTCCGGCAGGTCGGTTTCTGGATCATCGCCGCTCAGGCCGGAATCGCCTTGTCGCTGGGCATACCGGGCGAGGCGGTGATGGGTCTGGTCGGTCCGCAATTCGTCGGCGGCACCGGCGCGCTGGCTTTCCTGCTGGCGGCGGAGGTAGTCGCCGCGACCGCCGTCGTGTCGGAAGCGGCCCTGGTCTATATCGCGCGCCACCGAAATCTCATGATCTCGATCCTGATGATCGTCGTCCAGGTGGGGCTGTCGCTGGTGCTGATCTTGGGCATGCGCGAGCTCAACTGGCCCGAGACCTTCCAGGCCGCCGGTCCCGCCATCGCGCTGTGCCTGGCGCTCGGCCTGTCCTCGATCCTCAAGTCGCGCCTGCTCAGCCGCCTGCTCGATGCGCCGGTGCAGAGCTGGCGCTGGCCGCTGGTCTGGGCGGCGGGCGCGGCAGCGGTGGTGGGCTACGGCGTGACGGTGCTTCCGCAATCGTTCGAATGGTTCGAGCTGGTGGTGGGCATCCCGCTCATTCTCGGTACGTTCGGAATCGTCGTGTGGCGCCGCGGCTTCACCCACGAGGATCGGGTGCTGTTCCGGATGAAGAAGCCGAAGGAGATCACTCTTCCGCCGCCGCCAGGGGCTTCACCGCCGGTCCGTTGAGCACCTGGCCGTCGGGCGCGAATTGCGAACCATGGCACGGGCAATCCCAGCATTTCTCGAAGCCGTTCCAGTGGACCAGGCAGCCCATGTGGGTGCAGACCGCCGAGCGTCGGATGACGGTGCCGTCCTCGGCCTTGTAGGTGGCGATCTTGCTTAGCCCTTCGCGGATGACGGCGCCTTCGCCCGGCGCGAGATCGTCGGCCGAGGCGACCTGCCCCGGAGTCACATATTCGGCGAAATTCTTGGCGACCCCGGCCTGTCCCTTCAGGAATTCGGTGGCGGCGGGGCCCGCGGCGGACTTGCGCGATGGATCGAAGACGGGCGCGTAGCGGCTGTCCTCGCCGATGATCAGCGGCAGGATGGTGAGGCTTCCGGCAACGCCGTTGGTGATGCCCTGCCCTGAATCGCCGGTGTGGATGTAGATGTTCTTGCTGCCCGGGTTGCGGCCCGAGAAGGGCATGAAGTCGATCGGCTCCAGCACTTGCCCCGACCAGCGATAATCGGCCTTGGTAAAGCTCGGATAGCGCTCGCGGGTCCAGCGCTCGAGCGTGGCGAGCCGCTCCTCCATGTCATTGGCCTCGCCGCTGCGATGGTCCTCGCCGCCGACGACGAGCAGATCCTCGGCCTCGCTCAGCGGCTGGATCCGGACATAGTGATAGGCCTCGTATGTGTCCCAGGCGAGCACGTCGGGAACAGAGCCTTTGGGGACGCGGCCGGCGATCGCATAGGTGCGGTCGGGAAGTTGCTTCGCGTGGATCGCGACCTTGTCGTTGGTCGGCGAGTTCGTGCAGAAAACGGCGGCGGAGGCGCGGATCTTGTGACCCGCCTCGGTGGTGATCTCGACGCCGCCGTCCACCTCGTCGTCGGATACGTGGGTCGTCTCCGAATAGAGGCGTCCGCCCCGCGCCTCGATCGCCCGGGCGAGGCCGGCGAGATATTTCATCGGGTGGATGCGGCCCTGGTTGGGGAAACGCAGCGCCGGTCCGGTGTCGAATCCCGGCATCGGCACGCTCTCCGCCCATTCGACCGGGACGCCGATCGTCCGGCAGGCTTGATATTCCTCCTCGAGATCGGCGCGGTGGTCGGGCTCGGCCGCGAACAGATAGCCGTCGAGCCGCGCAAAGTCGGCGTCGATCCCTTCGTCGCGGCAGATCGCTTCGATGCGGTTCACGGCGGCGACCTGACTGTCGTGGTAGAGCCGCGCCTCGTCCTCGCCGCGCACGCGGATCAGCTCCGAGTAGAAGTCGTCGAGTTCGGTGGCGAGGTGCGCTGTGGTTCGCGCCGTCATGCCCCAGCCGATCTTGCCGCGATCGATGACGATCACCCGGCGTCCGAATCGCGAAAGCTCGTAAGCGGTCGAAAGCCCGGCGATGCCCGAGCCGATGACGACGACGTCGCAGTCCACGTCGGAGCCAAGCGGCGGCGCCTCCATCGCCGGCCCCGATTCCATCCAGCAGGAGGTGCTGCGCTCGTCGCCGACGTTCATAGGAGGCTCCCTTGCTATCGGGAGCGCCAACGGACCTGCGCGCGGAATCGTTCCGGCCGCGACGCCCTCCGGCGGACCGGAGGGCGCGTGCTTAGTGGCGGAAGTGGCGCATGCCGGTGAACACCATCGCCAGCCCGGCCTCGTCGGCGGCGGCGATGACCTCTTCGTCCCGGATCGACCCGCCCGGCTGGATCACCGCCGTGGCGCCGGCCTCGACGGCGGCGAGCAGGCCGTCGGCGAACGGGAAAAACGCGTCGGAGGCGACCGCCGAGCCGATCGTGCGCGGCTGGGCCCAGCCGGCCTTCTCGGCGGCGTCCTTGGCCTTCCAGGCGGCGATGCGGGCGGATTCGAGACGGTTCATCTGGCCCGCGCCGACGCCGGCGGTGGCGCCGTCCTTGGCATAGACGATCGCGTTCGACTTGACGTGC
This sequence comes from Pseudomonadota bacterium, assembly GCA_023423775.1. Taxonomy (GTDB): domain Bacteria; phylum Pseudomonadota; class Alphaproteobacteria; order Sphingomonadales; family Sphingomonadaceae; genus Allosphingosinicella. The sequence continues at coordinate 2,461 of JAFAEZ010000008.1, read as the reverse complement.
TTGGCCACCGTCCAGGCGAACAAGGCGTCGGTCAGCTCCTGCTCGGTCGGAGCCCGCTTGGTGACGACCTTCAGCGCCTCGCGGGTCACGCGCCCGTTGTCGCGGGTCTGGACGAGATAGCCGCCGGCAATCGACTTCAGCATGAAGCCGGTGCGCGCCGGATCGGGCAGTGTTCCGGTCAGCAGCAGGCGCAGATTCTTCTTCTTGGCGAAGACCGCGCGGGCGTCGGCATCGGCGTCGGGCGCGATGATCACCTCGGTGAAGATCTGGGTCATTGCCTCGGCGACTTCGCCGGTCAGCGGCTGGTTGACGGCGATGATGCCGCCGAACGCCGAGACGGTGTCGCAGGCGAAGGCTTCCTCATAGGCCTTGAGCAGGGTCGGCGCGGTGGCGACGCCGCAGGGGTTGGCGTGCTTGACGATGACGCAGCTCGGCCCTGCGTCGCGGAACTCGGCGGCCAGCTCGAGCGCGGCATCGGCGTCGTTGTAATTGTTGTAGCTCAGTTCCTTGCCCTGCACCTGTTCGGCCTGGGCGATGCCGCGGCTGTGCGGGCCGGCGGGGAGGTAGAGCGCGGCCTTCTGGTGCGGGTTCTCGCCGTAGCGCAGCTCCTCGCCCTTGTTCATGATCGCCGGCAGCATGTCCGGGAAGAATTGCTGCTGGTCGGCGAATGCGAACCAGGACGCGATCATCGAATCATAGGCCGCCGTTGCCGAAAAGGCCTTGGCAGCCAGCCGCTTGCGGAAGTCGAGTGACGTCATGCCGCCGTTCGCGTCGAGCGCTTCGATAAGCTCGGCATAATCGGACGGGTCGGTCACGATCGCGACATGGGCGTGGTTCTTCGCCGCCGAGCGGACCATCGACGGGCCGCCGATGTCGATATTCTCGATGATCTCGTCGCGGCCGGCGCCCTTGGCGACGGTCTGGGCGAACGGGTAGAGATTGACCACGACCAGATCGATCGCCCCGATCTCATGCTCCTGCATCGATGCGACATGCTCGGGATTGTCGCGCACGGCGAGCAGGCCGCCATGCACCTTCGGGTGCAGGGTCTTCACCCGTCCGTCCATCATTTCCGGGAAACCGGTCAGGTCCGAAATGTCCCGAACCTCTAGACCCGCATCGCGCAGCGCCTTGGCCGTCCCTCCGGTCGAGACCAGGTCGACGCCATGGCGCGCCAGGGCCTGGCCGAGTTCAACGAGACCGCTCTTGTCGGAAACGGACAGGAGGGCGCGGGTGATTTTCACGTCGGACATGATGGTTCCTGTTGGGACGGCGCGAAGGCGCGGCGATTGTTGGCGCTCCCATAACGCCATCGTCGCCGACCGTCACCCCGGACCGACGGCCTAGCCGGCCCGTTTCAGGACCCAGCTGATCGTCATGCCCTCGGCAGGCGTTTCGCCCGTCACCACCAGCTGCAGGCTGGGGTGCGGCTTGGCGTCGCCGTCGATCCACAGGCTGTCCTCGATCGCCAGCTGGCCGCCGCGGCAGCGGAACTGCCAGGTCGTGTGGCCGCGGATCCGGAGGAGCGCACCCTGCCCGTCGGCGGTGCTAGTCACCTCCACCGCCGGCGCGAGATGGAAGCGCACCGCGAACGGAATCGGCTCGCCGCGGCGGCGCCGGCCGCCCGGCATCAGGCAGTCCTCGCCCTTCAGCTCGAGACCGTCGGCCGAGAGGATGAGCTGGCGCTGGTGGATCAGCCCGAAGCGGCGCACATAGCCGTCGTGACTGGCCTCCACCATCGTCGTGCCGCTGGTCTCGTCGCGCGAAAGCTCGACCTGGCTGACGCCCTTGCCGAGGCTGCCATCGTCGTGGACCGCGGTGGAATTGCGGTCGCCGAGCGTCAGCGTGGTGTGGGCCGCTGTGGTGCGCAGACCTTGGATCAATGCATCGGGCAAAGCCGGCGGGCGGGCGCCGCCGCAATTGACGATCAGCCGGTCCGGCCCGTCGCTGAACTCGAACGCGAGGGTCGACGCGCACCCGCCGACGATCGTGCGGCTGGGCGGCGGCGGCGCGGCGTCGAAGATGGCGATGCTCTTGCGCGCCTCGAGGCGATGATAGCCCCAGCCCCGCGCCTGGCGCAGCGCACGGGTGGTGACGCCGGAACCTTCGATCGCCGCCAGCACGCGCCGGGCCGAGACCATGTTGCCGCCCTGCCAGCTCGACAGCGCGTCGTCGCCGAGGGTTACCGACAGCAAGGCGGCGACGCCCGCGGAGAGCGCCTCGGCAATCTCTTCGGGCATCTCGCGGCGCGCGGCGTTGTAGACCGTACGTAGCTGGGCGAGAATCTCGACCAGCCGGAGCTGGTCGGTGGGCGAGCGGCTGACCAGCCCGCCATCCTCGTGCAGCGCCGTCGCCAAGGCGCGGATCAGCCCCGCCTCGCCCGCCCCGAGCCGGGCCGGGCCGCCCTGCACCACCACCGCGGCGGTGATGACTCCCGCCCAGGCGGTGACCCGCTGCAGGC
>JAFAEZ010000136.1 GCA_023423775.1 Pseudomonadota bacterium | reverse complement strand
GCCCTGCCCCGAGGATTGCGGGGCAGGGCCGGGGCTACGTCCGCTTCAGAGCACGTGTGTAGTCACGCTCCGAACGTCGATCGCGCGAGTCCTCGCGACTTGAGAGAGTCAATCACCGTGCATAGAGCGCACGGTACGGACCATGCTGGTCTCTGGGCTGATGCGATCGGTAGAATGGAGGAGGCGTGGCCGCCGCGCCCCTCCCCTTACTCCCACTCGATCGTGCCGGGCGGCTTCGACGTGTAGTCGTAAACGACGCGGTTGATGCCCTTGACCTCGTTGATGATGCGGGTCGCGCAGCGGCTGAGGAAGGCGGCGTCGAACGGATAGATGTCCGCGGTCATGCCGTCGGTCGAGGTGACCGCGCGCAGCGCGCAGACGCTGTCATAGGTGCGGCCGTCGCCCATCACGCCCACCGTCTTGACCGGCAGCAGCACGGCGAAGGCCTGCCAGATCGCATCGTAGAGGCCGGCGTTGCGGATTTCCTCGAGGTAGATGAGGTCCGCCTTGCGCAAGATGTCGCAACGCTCCTTGGTCACCTCGCCCGGGATGCGGATGGCGAGGCCCGGGCCCGGGAACGGATGGCGTCCCACGAACGCCTCGGGCAGGCCGAGCTCGCGGCCAAGCTCGCGCACTTCATCCTTGAAGAGCTCGCGCAGCGGCTCGACCAGCTTCATGTTCATCCGCTCGGGCAGGCCGCCGACATTGTGGTGGCTCTTGATCGTTACCGAGGGCCCACCGGTGAAGCTGACGCTCTCGATAACGTCCGGATAAAGCGTGCCCTGGGCGAGGAAATCGGCGCCGCCGATCTTGTTCGCTTCCTCCTCGAACACCTCGATGAAGGTCTTGCCGATGAACTTGCGCTTCTTCTCGGGGTCGGTCTCACCCTTGAGGCCGCCGAGGAACAGCGCCTCGGCGTCGACATGGACGAGCGGGATCTTGTAGTGGTGGCGGAACAGGGTGACGACCTGCTCGGCCTCGTTGGCGCGCATCAGGCCGTGATCCACGAACACGCAGGTGAGCTGGTCGCCGATCGCCTCGTGGATCAGCACCGCCGCGACGGCGGAATCGACGCCGCCCGACAGGCCGCAAATCACCTTCCCGTCGCCGACCTGCGCGCGGATTTCCTCGATCTTGGTCTGACGGAACTCGGCCATCGTCCAGTCACCGGCCAGGCCGCAGACGTGCCGGACGAAGTTGGCAATGAGCTTGGCGCCGTCGGGCGTATGAACGACCTCGGGGTGGAACTGGACGCCGTAGAAGCGGCGGCTCTCGTCGGCGGTGGCGGCGAACGGCGCGCCGTCCGACTGGGCGACGATCTTGAAGCCCGGCGGAAGTGTCTCGACCTTGTCGCCGTGGCTCATCCAGACCTGATGCTTCTCGCCGTTCGCCCAAAGGCCGTCGAACAGAGCGCACTGGTCCTTGATCTCGATGAAGGCGCGGCCGAACTCGGCATGATCGCCGTTGACCACCTTGCCACCGAGTTGCTCGGCCATCAGCTGCTGGCCGTAGCAGATGCCGAGCATCGGCACGCCCGCCTCGAACAACTCAGCGGGCGCCCGCGGGCTGTCGGCGGTGGTGACCGAGGCCGGGCCGCCGGAGAGGATGATGCCCTTGGGCTTGATCCGCTCGAAGCCCTCTAGCGCGCTGCTGAACGGAACGATCTCGCTATAGACGCCGGCCTCGCGCACCCTGCGCGCGATGAGCTGGGTCACCTGGCTTCCGAAATCGACGATGAGGATGGAATCGCTGGGCTGGACGGTCATGGCGGGGCGATAGTCAGAGGGCCGCCGCCTGTAAAGGCAAGCGATAGTTAGGCGATCGCCAAAGTGTCTTGATCCGAAGGCGGCGTTCGCAATAGTTAAGTATATGCTTAACGAATCAGCGCGGCTCGATCTTGCCTTCCAGGCCATGGCCGATCCCACGCGGCGCGGGATGCTCGCCCGGCTGAGCCGCGCGCCGGCCTCAGTCAGCGAGCTCGCCAGGCCGCTGCGGATGTCGCTGCCCGCCGTAATGCAGCATCTGCGGATGCTCGAAGCGAGCGGGCTGGTGCGCAGCGAGAAAAAGGGCCGCGTCCGCACCTGCCGGATCGAGCCGGCCGCCCTCGCCGCAGCGGAGAGCTGGATCGCCGAGCAAAGAGCGCTCTGGGAAGGGCGCATCGACCGCTTCGAAACCTATGTCGAACAGTTGAAAGCTAAGGAGACCGACAATGGCTGAAGACAATGACCTGGTGCTGGAACGGATCATGGACGCTCCACGCGACCTCGTCTGGAAAGCTTGGACCGATCCCGAGCATTTGAAGCGTTGGTGGGCGCCAAAGCCGTATGAAACGCCCGAATGCAACATCGACCTTCGCCCCGGCGGCATCTTCTACACCCGCATGACCGGCCCCGACGGGTTCCATTCCGAAGGCACCGGCTGCGTGCTGGAGGTCGTACCGGGCGAGAAGATCGTTTGGACCAGCGCCCTCCTCCCCGGCTTCCGCCCGGCGCCGGACAGCGAAACCGATCCCGACGATTGCTGCAGCTTTCCGTTCACCGCGATCGTCACGCTCGAAGACGCCGGCGCGGGCAAGACCCGCTACCGCGCCGTTGCTCTCCACCGCAACCGGGCCGACCGCGACACCCATGAGAGCATGGGCTTCCAGGACGGCTGGGGCACCTGCGCCGCGCAGCTTGAGCAGGTCGCTGCCGGGCTTATGGAGACCGCCTGACGAAAAAAGCGCGCCGGATCGCTCCGACGCGCCTCTTCATCGTCGATGCGGTCGCTTAATAGCGGCGGTCGATGTCGAAGTCGGTGACCCGGCCGTTCGAACGCGCCGTGCAGCTGAAGCTCAGCTGGCCGCCGCGGTCGTAGCGGTCGTAGCCATAATCGCGGCTGGAGCGATTGTCGTAGCCGCGGTTGTAGGCGTAGTCGTCGCCCTGGATGACGCCGCGGACGCGGTAGCTGTTGCTGCCCCGGCGGTCGACGTCAGTGATGCTGACCCGGCCGCGGCCATAACGGTCGGCCTGGTAGCCGCAGGCGTTGACCGCGGCACGTTCGCCGCCGCCATAATTGTTATAGCCGTAGCCGCCATAGCCGTAATCACGGTCGTAGCGGTTGCCGCTATTGCCGATCGCCGAGGCGATTGCGGCGATGCCGCCGACGATCGCCACGCCAGTGATCACGTCGCCGACATCGATGCCGCGATCGCGGTCGCGGTACCGATATTGCGCTTCGGCCGGAGCGGCCGCGGAAACCGTCATCACTGCAGCCGCAGCGGCGCCGGTGAGCAATTTCGAAATCTTTTTCATGGCAAACCTCCTTAAGGCCCGCAAATCATTGGGCTTGCAGGGTTTCTACGACATCGGCCGTGAGACGATGCTGAACCGGATTGTCGGCTCCCGTTCATGAAAAGCGGTCGCCCGCACGAGCGCCGTGGCGCTGGTTAACCCCCCTTTAGGTTATTGCCCCTAGCAGGCTGCCTTTCAGGGGGGAGGACAAGGCAAATATGCCGAGACGCATCAAGGCGCTGCTCGATCAGCTCGAGAGCGAGGTCGGCCGCTTCGCCGAGGCCAATGAGCAGATCGCCAAGCAGACCAATTTCCTGGCTCTCAACGCCACGATCGAGGCCGCCCGCTCCGGCGAGGCCGGCCGCGGCTTCGCCGTCGTCGCGCAGGAAGTGAAAGCGCTGGCCGGACAGGCCCGCGGCGCCTCCACCGATTTCCGCAAGCTCGTGATCGACCGGCTGAAGACCGGCGCCGAGATCGCCGACAGCCTGGTCGAGGATATCGAGGGCAGCCGCCTGTCCGATTTCGCCTTTGCGACCGTCACCGCATTTGCCCGCAACGTCTATGCCCGCAGCGGCGACATTCGCATCCTCGCGACCGACGCCGACATCCTGGCCGCGGTGCGCACGCCCGACGATCCGGCGGTCGTGACGCGCGCCGAGGACAGGCTGCGGGCGGCGATGCGCTTCTCGCCCCATTATGTGAACGCGATGATCGCCACCCGCGCCGGCCGCGTGATCGGATCGGCCGATCCGCGCAGCGCCATCCTCGGCCTCGACCTCAGCAACGAGCCCCAGTTCAACAATGTGATCGAGAGCCGATCGGTCGACGACTGGTTCACCGACGCGGTCTGGGAAAATCCCTATGCCGGCGGGCGCCGCGTGTTGATCTTCGCCTGCGGCATCCGCCAGCTCGAAAATGACGGGCGTCCGGCGGAGGGCTGCCTCTATCTGGAATATGATTGGGACCGCAACGCGGTCGACAAGCTCGACACCCTGCTTTCGGGGGCCGACAAGGACCTGCGCGCGGCCACGATCCGCATCATGGAGCATGGCGGCCGCATCGTCGCCTCGACCGCGCCGTCCGAATTCGGCAAACATTATCCGCTCCCCGAAGGGCGCAGCGCCCGCGGCACGATCTCCTATGCGGACCGGGTCGTGGCCTTCGCCGACGCGGACGATCGCGGCGGCCGCAACTCGCTCAATCTCACCTGCGTGGTCGAGCACAAGTTCGCGACCGTCCCGCAGGCGAACGCGGCCTGAGCGCGATCAACGAGGCGCGGCCCCGCGCCACGCGCTCCAGGCGACCATCGCCCAGGCGGCGATCATGAGAAATCCGCCGAGCGGGGTCACCATGCCAAGCCAGCGCGCGCCGGTGAGCGCCATCAGATAAAGCGACCCGGAAAAGACCAGCGTGCCGATCGCGAGCAAGGCAGCGGGCCGGCCCATCGGGGGCTGCGCCATCGCCAGCGCGACCAGCGCGAGCGCGTGCCACATCTGCCACTGCACGGCCGTATGCCACCAGCCGAGCGCAGCCGGATCGAGTAGGGCACGCAGGCCATGCGCACCGAATGCGCCGAGCGCGACGCCCAGCATGGCGAGAAGGCTTCCGGCGACGAGGATGGGACGTTGCGCGGTCATCGGGCCCGCTTAGCGCCCGCCGGCGCCGGTCACAACCGGCGGAAAACCGGACACGCAAAAGCCCCGGCCGTCGCCGGCCGGGGCTCTCATTGAAAGCGATGCTCCGATTAGCGGACGGTGCCGCGACGGAACAGGTTGACGATCGCGAGCAGGATGATCGCGCCCAGGAAGGCGACCAGCAGCGAACGCAGGTCGAGCGCGCCGCTCATGATGCTGCCGCCGCCGAGCAGCGGCCCGAGCAGAACGGCGCCGAGCAGCGAACCGATGATGCCGACCACGATGTTGAGGAAGATACCCTGCTGGGCATCGGTGCGCATGACGATGCTCGCCAGCCAGCCGATAATGCCACCAATGATAAGTGCTAAGATGAGACCCATGGCGTTACTCCTCTGATCTGTTGCGGCCGAGCGTTTCGGTCGCGGCCTGATCATCAAGACGCACTGGACGGGCGATTTGTTCCTGTGCCGGGCACGAAATGATCGGCGGGCAGGCGTCACTCCCGCCGCCTTATACTAGAGCAATGCCCCCGGCCGACTGTCGTCAGCGGGCGTGGCCGAATGCAAGCGCCCGTGCCTGCTTGCGCCGCGGCGGCGGCATGTCGCACGCCTTGAAGTAAAGGTGCGAGATGAACAGCACCAAAGAGGCGGTGTGGCAGAGATTGTCGAGCTGATCGGCATACCAGATGCTCAGCGGCAGCAGGCCGAGCAGAATGTGGCGGAACACCGATTCCCCCATGCGGGCGGTCTGCCGGCCGAGCGAGGATCCCGCCTGCCGATAGGCGGCGCGACGGACGCCGCCCATGAATGCCAGCCAGATGAACGCGGCGAGCAGATCGGCGAAGATGGCGTCGTTCAGCCCCTTGCCGGCGATCGTCAGCGCGACGCCGGCAAGATAGAAGGCTACGGTGCCGTTGAGGCACTCGATCGACAGGCGCCACTGATCGAGGCCGAAACGATGGCTGACCCAGCCGGCGACCGGCGAATAGATCTTCTCGATGATGCTGGTATCGACGGGACTCATGATGGTTAATTTACCCACGGTGTTGCAGCGCACAATACAGAAAAAACCCCGAACCGCGGCTCCCCCCTGTGCTGCGTCGAACCATAGCTTCCATGCGTTTCCAACCGATTAGCGCCGAAGGAACCCGAATATGCGGCTGCTCCCACTGCTCATCCTGCTCTCCGCCTGTGCCGGCGCGCACCCGCGCGCTTCGAGCGAGGCGGACGCGCTGACGCGCGAGCTTTCAACGCGCGTCCCCGGACCGGCGCAGGACTGCCTGCCGCCGGGGCGGACGCCGGCGCCCGACATCGTCGACGCGAGCACCATCGTCTATCGCGAACGCGACACTCTGTGGGTGAGCCGCCTCGACGGCCCCTGCCCCGGGCTCAACCGCTATTCCACTTTGGTCGTGGAGCCGCTGGCGGGGCGGATCTGCCGCGGTACCCGCATCACCGCGATCGACCCGGGCAGCAGCATGAGCGGGCCGACCTGCGTGTTGCGCACCTTCATGCCCTATCGGAAGGCCTCGGGATGACGCGCAGCGCTCTTCCAACCGCCCGGAAATCCGACTAGTCTTGCCGCCGCGCTCCTCGTCCCGGGTTTCTGTACAGTGTCCGATCCTCGCCTCGCTCTCATGTCTCCGGAAGAGCTGAAAGGGGCGATGACGAAGCTGGGCCTCAAGACCCAGAACGACCTTGCCAATGCGATCGGCGTCAGCCGCTCCTCGGTCAGCCTATGGCTCGACGGCAAAATCGGCGTGCCGCGCCCGGTGGCGATGCTCATCCGCATGCTGGTCGCCGCGCAGCGCCGCGTCTACTGAGCGCGATCCGGGATTTTCCGCCGGATACATCCAATACAAGCGGCGTTCAGGTGCAATGCTCCAACGGAACGCCGTTTCAGTTGCGTAAGGGTTTTTTCATGTCGCGCCTCCCCATGGTTTTCCTGCTGCTCGCCGGCACCGCACTCACGCCCGCTTTCGCGCAGGAGGCGACACCCGTCGTCGGGGATGGGGCGCAGCCCGCGGACGCCGCGGCCGTACAGGCGATCGACCAGGAAGACGAATATCTTGACGAGGAGGAAGGCGGCGAGCCAATCGTCGTAACCGGCCAGCGCGAGCGCGGCGCCGTGCTCGGCGACATCAAGCCCGATCTCCAGCTCGACCGCCGCGACATCCGCGCCTACGGGGCCAGCAACCTCGCCGAATTGCTCGACGCGCTGGCGCCGCAGACCACCAGCGGCCGCGGGCGCGGCGGCGGCCGTCCCGTCGTCCTGCTCAACGGCCGGCGCATCTCCGGCTTCTCCGAGATCCGCAACCTGCCTCCCGAGGCGATCATCCGGGTCGACATCATGCCGGAAGAGGTCGCGCTGAAATATGGCTATCCGGCCGACCAGCGCGTCGTGAACTTCGTGCTGCGGCCGCGCTTCCGCGCCGTCACCGCCGAGGTCGAGGGCGGCATGGCGACCGGCGGCGGGCGCCAAAGCTACGAGGCCGACCTCAACATCCTGCGCATCACCAACAACGGCCGCTGGAACATCGACGCCGAGATCGAGCGCGACACCGCTTTGTTCGAGAGCGAGCGCGACCTCATCCAGTCCCCGCCCTCGCGCCCCTTCGACCTCGTCGGCAATATCGCCCGCACGCCGCTCGGCAACGAGATCGACCCGGCGCTCAGCGCGGCGCTCGGCCAGCTCGTCACCGTCGCCGGCGTACCGGTCTCGGCCGCTGGAGGCGCGCCCACACTCGGCGCGTTCTCGGCGACGCCCAACGTCACCGACGATGGCCGTTTCCGCACCTTGCTGCCGGAGACCGACGCCTTCTCGGTGGCTGGGACGATCAACCGCACGATCTTCGGGGACGTCAACGCGACGCTCAACGCCCGCTACGAGCAGACGCTGAGCAAGAGCCGCTTCGGCCTTCCTTCGGGCGTCCTGACGATCGGCGCCGATAACCCCTTCTCGCCGTTCGGCACCGACGTCGCTCTGTACCGCTTTGTCGAGGGACCGCGGCCGCTCACCCGCGAATCCGACAGCCGTACCGCCCATGTCGGCGCCGCGCTGAACGGCGACATCCTGCCGTGGCGCTGGTCGTTCACCGCCAATTACGACCGCGTCCGCAACCTCGTCAGCACCGACACCAACCTGGATTTCACGGGCGTCCAGGAGCGGATCGACGCCAACGATCCGACGCTCAACCCGTTCGGCCCCTTCCCCGGCCTCGGGTTCGGACCGCGCGACCGCTCGCGCTCCGTCAACGAATCCGCCAATGCTGAATTCGTCACCAACGGGCCCATCGCGAACCTCCCGGCCGGCAACATCACCGCCAGCCTCAAGCTCGGCGGCGAATTGCGCGGCTTCGACAGCGAGACGATGCGCGGCGGCTTCGAACAGGTCCGCGATCTCTCGCGCAACCGCGTCAACGGCCAGGCCAGCTTCGACGTGCCGATCGCGCGGCGCAATCGCGACGTGCTCGCGGCGATCGGCGACCTCTCCGCCAACGCCAATTTCGCGGTCGAGCACCTTTCGGACTTCGGGACGCTCAAGACCTACGGCTTCGGGCTCAACTGGTCGCCCGTGCAGCCGTTGCGCGTGATCGCCTCGTTCACGCAGGAGGAAGGCGCCCCCGGCATCCAGCAGCTCGGCGATCCCGTCTCGGTCGTGCCCAACGTCCGCGTGTTCGATTTCACGCGCGGCGAGACCGTTGACGTGAACCGCATCGAAGGCGGCAATCCGGACCTGCTCGCCGACAACCGTCGCGTGATGAAGCTCGGCTTCAACCTGCGTCCGTTCAGCGAGACCGACCTCACGCTCAACGCCGACTATAACCGCAGCCGCATCCGCAATCCGATCGCCGGTTTCCCGACCGCTACGCCGGAGATCGAGGCCGCCTTCCCCGAGCGCTTCGTGCGCGGCGGCGACGGCCGCCTGCTCCAGAT
>JAFAEZ010000119.1 GCA_023423775.1 Pseudomonadota bacterium | reverse complement strand
CGACCGCGCCGGGCGCGGCCGCGACCTGGCTGGCCGGCGGCGCCTGGTTGGACAGAGTGCCGGGAACGCCGCCGACCTCGCCATTGCCGCCCTGGGCAGTCCAGGCGCGCTCTTCGCGGCTCAGCGTGCTCGCTTCCTGCGGGAAGCCCTCGCGGGTCGCCTGCACTTCCGAAAAATCGACGTCCGCATGGACCTCGGCCGTGAAGTTGCCGGCGCCGACGATCGGCGTCAGCAGCGCGTTCAGCGACTGGAGATAGCGTTCCTCGATCTTGGCCTGGACCGCGACCTGGCGGTCCGAGGCGGCACCGGTGCCGTCGCCGTCGCCGTTCGAAAGCAGCCGGCCATTCTGGTCGACGACAGACACGCCGTCCGGCGACAGGCCCGATACCGACGAGGCGACGAGATGGACGATCGCCTGCACCTGGGCATCGCTCAGCGCACGGCCCGGAGCGATGCGCAGCATCACAGAGGCGGCGCGACGGGTGCGATCGCGCAGGAATACGCTCGGCGCGTCGACGGCGAGATGGACCCGCGCGCTCTCGACCGCGTCGATCGCCTCGATCGTGCGAGCGAGGTCGAGCTCCTTGGCGCCGCGCAGACGCTCGCCTTCCACCGCGCGGCTGGCGCCGAGCGGCAGCTTGGCGATGAGATCGTTGCCGTCGCCCGCCGCCTTGGGCAGGCCCTGCGAGGCGAGCAGCATCTTCGCCTGGTAATAATCGGCGTCCGACACGGAGAGCGCGCCGCTGCCCCGGTCGATGCTATATTCGATGCCGGCGCCGTTCAGCGCTTCGGCGACCGCGGCCTTGTCCTGGTCGGCAAGGCCCGCGAAGAGATCGCGGCTCGGCGGCGCGCTGACCGCCATCCAGACCATCGCGGCGAGGCCGAGCAGGCCGATCAGCGCGATGGCGGGCAGGCTGCGGGCGACGGCCGGCTGGGCGGCAAGGCCCTTGATCTGGCCGATGAGAGTGGCGACGCCCCCCTGCGGGGCGGGAACGGCCATGGCGCGCGGCGCGGGCATGACCTCGGTGGTGGCGGCAAGCTCGCTCATATCAGACCGGCATGCTCATGATGTCCTTGTACGCCATCAGGAGCTTGTTCCTGACCTGGAGGGTCGCCTCGAACCCGATCGACGCCTGCTGGCGCGACAGCATCACGGCGGCGATGTCGGTGGTCTCGCCGCGCTCATAGGCTTCGGTGACGGCCGAGGACTGGGCCTGGAGCGCGTTCACTTCGGCCAGCGCGTTCTTCATCGTGGCGGTGAAGCCGCCCGGCTTGGCAGGGCCGCCGTCGAGGCCGCCGATCCCGCCCGCCTGGCCGGAGCCCGCGGCGCGCTGGAGCGCATCGTTCTTCTCGAGGATCGCGGACCGCATCGCGAGCAGGCCGCTGGTGTCGATCTTGGTCATTCTTCAAAACCCCCGCGGCCGGATTCCCAGGATGGCCGACCGCTTCGGGCAGAAATAAGCAAGGGCTGTGCCAGAACCCTCCGGATCAAGAGAATGCGCGCATCGCGCTCGTGTGCATTACGCGCGTGTCAAAGCGCCGTCGCGCGCCGCGTCGAAAAGCCGACGGTCGAAAAAAGTCGATTAAAGCCCCGCCGGGACCCGCCGTTACTGGTCTCGTGGCAGCGGTGAAAAGCACTCTGCCTTTCACGAGCGGGAGTAACCCAGATGACTGTTATCAACACCAACACCGCGGCCCTCCGCGCCCAGAACGGCAGCCGCGTCGCCAACCAGAGCCTCTCCGTCGCGATGGAGCGCCTGTCGACCGGCAAGCGCATCAACTCCGCGAAGGACGACGCCGCCGGCCTCGCCATCGCTTCGTCGATGACCTCGTCGATCCGCGGTATGAGCCAGGCGATCCGCAACGCCAATGACGGCATTTCGCTGGCCCAGACCGCTGAAGGCGCGCTTGGCGAAGTCACCAACATGCTGCAGCGCATCCGCGAACTGGCGGTCCAGAGCGCCAGCGGCACCTATTCCGACGACGACCGCGCCAACCTCCAGGCCGAAGTCGCCGAGCTGACCGCGCAGATCACCGACATCACGACCAACACCAAGTTCAATGGCGTGACGGTGTTCGGCACGTCCGACGTGACGATCGACATCCAGACCGGCTCGGCTTCCGCCGATCAGACCACGCTGACGGTCACCGGCTTCGATCTGAGCTCGGCTACCGGTTCGGACATCTCCACCGCCGGCGGTGCCACCACCGCGCTTGACGACGTTGACGATGCGCTGAAGGCGGTCGCCACGACCCGCGCCTCGCTCGGTGCCGGCCAGAGCCGACTGGAATCGACGGTCAACAACCTGACCAACAACATTGCCAACCTCAGCGACGCCCGCTCGCGGATCGAGGACGCCGACTTCTCGGCCGAGACGACCAACCTCGCCAAGGCGCAGATCCTGAGCCAGGCCTCGACGGCGATGCTCGCCCAGGCCAACCAGAGCGCCCAGGGCGTCCTGAGCCTGCTCCGCTAAGACGGACATCACGCAAACGAATAGCCCCGGCGAGGTCCTCCTCGCCGGGGCTTTTCTTTGTCTCGAGCAGATCGGACGCAACCACGCGGCTCGATCGCGGTCAGCTCCAGTCGGCAAGCGTGCGGCGCAGCTTGTCGAGTGCGGCTTTCTTGATCTGGCAGACGCGCGCGGCGCCGATGCCGAGCGTCAGGCCGATCTCCTCGAGGTTCATCTCCTCGACGAAATAGAGCTGGAGGACGATCGCCTCGCGCTCGGGCAGGTCGCGAATCCCGTCCGCGATCGCAGCCTTCAGCCCCTCGCGTTCGAGCGCTTCGTCGGCCCTTTCCTCGATATCGGCGAACCACATCGAATGGTCGGAATACATGTCGTCGAGCGAATCGTGATGGACGGCCTGGCTCTGGTCGACCAGCTCGCGATAGGCGGCTGCGGCCAGGCCCATCTCGTCGGCCATCTCGGCCTCGGTCGGGGCACGGCCGAGCCGGCCCTGCAGCCTTTTCTGGACATCGGCCAATTCGCGCCGGCGCGCCATCGCCGACCGGCACAAGGTCGCATGGCGGCGCAGATGATCGATCATCGCCCCGCGGATGCGCATCGTCGCATAGGTCGAGAAAGCATGGCCGCGGTCCTGGTAGCCGTTGGCGGCCTCCACTAGGGCAACCATTCCGATCTGGATCAGATCCTCGACCTCGATCGCTGTCGAGACGCGGCCATGGATGTGCCAGGCGATCTTGCGGACGAGCGGCATATGGGCTCGCGCGAGCGCCTCGGGCGAAGCCTCGGCCGGCTTGCGCCGGTAGGTCATCGCCGCCGGATCAGTAAGCGCCATGCAGCGCCTCCATCGCAAAGGCCGGGCGCGCGGCGAGCGCCGGCGCCAGCGGCCGCTCCGCCAGCCGCGCCGCGATCCGGCGGAAGGCCGCGCTCGCCCGGCTGTTGGGATAGGCGTCGAGACAGCTCTGCTTGCGGAACACCGCCTGGCGGACCTGGTCGTTGCGCGGCACCGAGCCGAGATGGGTAAGCTCGACCGAATTGAAGCGCTGCACGACGCGGTGAAAGCTCTCGAACAGCCGCTGTCCCGCGCGGTCGTCGTCGACCATGTTGGTGACGATCGCGACCTGCGCGCAATCATAGGCGCAGCTTAGGGCCTTCAAATGGGCATAGGCGTCCATGAATGCGGTCGGCTCGTCCGAGAGGACGATGAGCACGCGGTCGGACGCGTCGAGCACGGCCATCGTCTGCGACGAAAGGCCGGTCGTGGTGTCGACCAATATCTGGTCGAGCTCGCCATTGCCGTGCGCGGAGCGGCCGACGATCAGGCCGGACGGGCGATGGCGCATGGTCTCGCCGCCGAACGGGCTCAGGCCGAGCATGATGCCGGCGTTCGAGCGCAGCGGATCGGAATCGACCAGCATCGCGCGCTCACCCATCCGGGTCAGCGCCACGGCCAGGTTGACGCTGACCACCGTCTTGCCGACGCCGCCCTTGCCGCTGGTCACGGCCGTGACGCGGGCGCCGTCTCCACAGAAGAGCTTCATTCCGCGTGCTCCATTTCAAGCATCGGCTGTGCGGCGCCGCCCCCGACGACGGCGATCACTTCGACAGGCTTTCCATCGGGTATCTCCAGGAACGAAAGGACGGGCACGTCGCGCAGATGCGGTGCGAGCAGCCGCGAGAGCGCTCGCCGTGCGATTGGCGAGGTGACGACGGCGAAGCGGCGCGCTTCGCCCAGCAAAGGCTCGGCGACTTCGCCGATCGCCTGCACGATCTTCTGGCCGAGCGCGGGTTCGATCGGGTGCGAAGCCCCCTGCCCGGCGCGCACCGCCTGGTTGAGCAGGCTTTCGAGTCCGGCATCGAGCGTCAGCACCGGCAGCGGCATCTTGATCGGCACCAGGGTCTGGACGATCAGCGCCCCGATACGCTGCCGCACCGCCTCGACCAGCTGCACCGGATCGGCTTCTTCGCGCGCCGCATCGACCATCGCTTCGGCGATGCGGCGGAAATCCTTGAGCGGCACCCCCTCCGCGAGCAGTGCGCGGCACAAGGCGGCGATCGATACCAGCGAGAGCGGCTGCGGGGTGAGACCAGCGACCAGCTGAGGGGCATTGTCCTTCAGCGCGTCGAGCAGTTTCTGCGCTTCGTCCATGCCGAACAATTCGGCCGCGGCGGATTGGATGATCTGATTGAGATGCGTCGCGACCACCGTCGAGGGATCCACCACCGTATAGCCCGCGACCACCGCCTCGGCGCGCTTGGCCGGCGAGATCCAGACCGCGTCGAGGCCGAAGGTCGGATCCTGGACCGTGCGGCCCGTCACCTGGCCCTGCAGCAGGCCGGAATCGAGCGCGAGCAGGTCCTCGGGCCAGATCTCGTCCTCGCCATGGATCACGCCGGCGACGGTGATGCGGTAATTGTTGGGGCCGAGGGCAAGCTCGTCGCGGACCCGCACCAAAGGCACGACGAAGCCGAGCTCGCGCGACAATTGGCGGCGGATGCCGGTGATGCGGGCCATCAGCGGCGCGCCCTTGCGCTCGTCGACCAGGCCGATCAGCGCGTAGCCGAGTTCCAGGCCGATCACGGCATTGTCGCTCACTTCGTCCCAGCCGATCGCGCTCGGCGATGGCGGGGGCAGGAGATCGAGCGCGGGCTGGGCCGCCCTCACCTTCTCAGCTTCACGCAGCTTCCAGGCGGTAAAGCCGGCGATGGCGGCAGCCGTGAGAATGATAAAGTGCGGCATCCCGGGCAGCACACCCAGCACGATGAGGATGCCGGCGACCGGGAGCCAGGCGCGGCTCGATCCGAACTGGCTGGTGATCTGGCCGGACAGATCGTGCGGCGACGACACGCGCGTGACGATCGATGCGGCGGCGATCGAGAGCAGCAAGGCCGGCACCGACGCCACGAGCGCGTCGCCGATAGCGAGCAGCACGTAGACTTCCGCGGCCTCGCCGAGCGACAGGCCGTGGCTCAACGTGCCGAGCACGAGGCCGCCGAGGATGTTGATCACCAGGATCAGCACCCCGGCGACGGCGTCGCCCTTCACGAACTTGGAGGCGCCATCCATCGAGCCGTAGAAATCGGCTTCGGTGGCGACTTCCTGGCGGCGGGCCTTGGCTTCGTCCGGGGTGAGCAGGCCGGCGTTGAGATCGGCGTCGATCGCCATCTGCTTGCCCGGCATGGCGTCGAGGGTGAAGCGCGCGGACACTTCGGAAACGCGGCCTGCGCCCTTGGTGATCACGACGAGGTTGATGATCATCAGGATCGCGAAGACGAAGATGCCGACCGCATAGTCGCCGCCGATCAGGAAGTGGCCGAACGCCTCGATGACGTGGCCGGCGGCCGCGGTGCCCTCATGGCCGCTGACCAGCACGACGCGGGTCGAGGCGACGTTGAGCGCCAGGCGGAGCAAGGTCGCGAACAGCAGGACGGTCGGGAAGGAGGAGAAATCGAGCGGCTTGGCGGCGTTCAATGCGACCATCAGCACGGCGAGGCTGATCATGATGTTGATGATGAAGCCGACGTCGAGCAGGGTCGCCGGGATCGGCACGACCATCAGCATGACCAGCATCAGCGTCGCGAGCGGCAGGATCGCGCTCTTGCTCGCGCCCGCCCAGACCTTGGCGTTGACCTTGTTCAGCATTTCAGGCCCCCAGCTCGGCGAGCATCAGATAAGCGAGCCGCGCATATTGCGGCGACGGCAGCTTCTGGACCGGCGCGGTCGCGCCGCTGTTGAGCGAGGCCAGCCGCAGCGGCGTGAATTCCATCTCGCCGACGCCGCGCACCGGCAGCGGCGCCGCGGACCCGCCGATCTTGGCGGCGAAGCGCTCGCGAATTTCGGCGAAGCTCCGCGCCGATCCGTCCCGGTCGAAGAACACCCAGCGATTGGCGCGCGCAGCCTCAGGCAAGGCGGCAGCGGCGGCGCCGTCCGGATTGGCGTCGTGCGCGCGCAGGAATTTGGCGGCGCCGCCGGCGCCGAGGAAATGGGCTAGATAGAGATCGACCGATTCCACCGGCCGGCCGAGGCTGGTCTCGAGATGGGCCTGGTTGTCCGACGCGAACTCCGCGGCCATCGCGCTTGCCGCCTCGGGCTGGTTGCGCAGGTCGAGAATGGCATGGCGCATCCCCGGATCGGCGACGCGGTAGCGGCCGTCGGCGCCGCGGCTGATCGCGTCGGCGGCCCAGCCGAGGCCGTGCGCTTCGCCGTGCTTCTTGACCGTGCCGAGCCAGGTCTGGTCGATGAACTGGAACAGGCCGGTCGCGCTCGACGTGCGGGCGCGGGCCAGCGGGTTCAAACCGCTTTCGACCTTGGCCTGGTTGAAGAGGTAGGAGAAATCGACGCCGGTGCGGGCCGAGGCGCGCTGGATCGCGGCGCCAACGCGGCCCTGCGCGCCCTCCAGTCCAGCCGTGAAATTCGTCGTCGGAAACATGACGCCCCCTGTGGTTCAGGAGGCTCTAAGCAACGGCCGTGCCAAATCGAGATCGGGGCCGATCAGGCCGCCGACATCTGACCCCGGGCGCCGTAGGTGGTGGCGACGCTGCGGCCCCGCGCCGCGGCGAAAGCCTCGATCCGGCGCTGGTTAAGGTCCGTCAGAAAATTGACGCGGACGCGCGCCGCTTCGGCCAGCGCCTTGATATGCGCGGCCGTGCCGGCGACTTCGGGATTGTCGCGCCAGCCGCCTTGGGCGCGCACCTCCTCGACCGCGTCGCGGAAGGCGAGGATGGCGGGCTCGAGCCGGTCGAGATCGTCCGCGTCGAGCGCGGCGATCAGAGCCTCCTGGCACGCCTCGAGGCGGGAGAGCGAAGCCGGGATCATGTGTAGGGGTTGAAGTCGAAGGCTATCATGCCCTGGGCGATCCGGTCGGGCTCGATCGGATAGCGCCCCTCGGCGATTGCCGCGCGGATCGCGGCGACCTTGGCGGCATCGATCGGGGCGCCTTCGGCGGCCATCGCCGCGACCGCGCTGATCGGCGCTCCGACATGGCGCTCGGCGCCGTCGTTGGCGACCTTGGCGGCGGGCGCAGCGCGTTCCAGCCCCACCCGGACCGCGTCGACCCGCCCCTTATTGTCTACCCCGTTGATCATTTCTCTTCCTTTCGCCGCGTGCTGGTCCGCCACCTGGCATTCCAACGCAATAACGGCAGCCTGCGGATTTACTTAAATCGGCCGATCACGACCCGGCCCATCGAGTCGACCTGGGCGATTACCGGCGCCGCCTTCGCCTCGGTGCGCACGCGGATGCGATCGCCCGGCGCGCCATCCTGCTGGGCGATCGCCAGCGTGCTGACGCTGAAGCTTCCGCCGTCCGCGACGAGCTCGACCTGGTCGCCCTTGCGGACGACCGGCTCGGCTTTCTCCGCGGCCGCGGCCATCGCCGCCGCCGGCCGGAACAAAGGCACGTGGATCCGCCAGCCGAGCGGTTCGCACTGGACCAGAGCCGAAGCCGGCGTCGGCATCGCCAGCGCCGGCG
>JAFAEZ010000100.1 GCA_023423775.1 Pseudomonadota bacterium | reverse complement strand
GTCCCGAACATGTCCCGGCCGTGCTGCGACCGGCGGATGCGCGGCCAGCGCTGCCTGCGCGGCCGCGAGGCGGCGCGCGTTGCGCCAGGTCCAGCGGTGCCCCTCCGCCTGCCGATTCTCGAGCCGGGCCAGCACCTCGGCACGCACGAAGGCAACTCTATCGCGGAAGACCGGATCGAGCGGCCGACGTTCCAGCGCGATCAACGGCAGCACAGCGGGCGGTCCGAGATGGCGCAGGTAGCAAAGGTCGAGCGCGGCGCCGCGGCCGCCGACCTCGCGCGCATGGCGCACGTTCCAGCCGGCCGCAACCGCGCCGAGATCGACCACGGAGGCCATGGCCAGGAAGGCAAGCGCGGCGGCGGCGTTGCGGTTGATCAGCCAAGCAGCGCTCTTGCCATTCAGCATCCGCCAGCAGATCAGCAGCAGCCCGATCGCGACCAGCAGCATCCAGGCCAGGGCCGCGATCCGCAGCTCCGTCAGCGAGTAGACGTCCACATAATCGAGCGTGCGCAGGATGCTCGACGCGACCAGCAGCAGATTCTGCCCGATCCACAAGGTGACGAGCCCGCGGATGCGCGGATCGGCCGCCGTGTCCGTTCCGGGCCGCAACGTGACGAGCACGAACAGGCCGGCCAGCAGCGCCGTCGCGATGAGGGCGTAGGCCCCGCGATGGGCATATTCGGCCAAAGTGACGCCCGCGGGGAGCGTCGCTCCGCTCCAGAGGAAGGCGATGTCGAGGCCGTTCTGGAGGGCGAAGATGGCGTTGAACAGGATCAGCGACAGAGTGACCGACGCGACCGAGACCCCGGGAAGGGCGATCGCGCGCTGCCGGTCCGAAAAGGTCCAGGCGGTGACGGTCCAGGCGGGGCGGAAGGTCGGCCATACCGCCGCCAGCACCAGCATCCAGAAGCCGACGCGGAGCAGCGTCCGCGCGGTCGGCGGGGGCAGGGTAATCGCCGACAGGCTGTTGGCGATGAGCGGGTTGGCGATCGCGAACAGCCAGACGAACAGGCCGCTGCCGACTAAGGGAACGATCACGATCGACAGGAGCGCGCGGGTCGGCCGCCCGATACCCGCCGTGCGCAGCCGCCGCAGCCGGCCCAGATCGGCCAGCGGCGTGCCCAAAGCCGTGACGCCCTGTAGGAAAAGGCGGGCAAACCAGCGGCTGGCGGTGTCGAAGGACACGAAGCGCCAGAGCAAGGCGGCGAGCGTCAGCGAGGTCCAGAACAAGGTGAGCGCGAGGAGGCTCGGGTTGTCGACCAGCGCCAGAGCGAACAGCAAAGCCGCGCCGCCGGCCGCGAGCGCGGCCCGGTGGCGCAGGATCGCCGGGACGGCGGCCCCCAAGAGCAAGGTCCAGACCAAGGCGAAGCCGCCGACCGTCGCAGCGCCGCCGCGATCGAAGAACAGGAAATCGGCAAGGGCGACGAGCAGAGCGGCTGCCCCGGCCTTCAGAAGGAACGAGAAGCGTGTGCGAGACAGAGCAGGCCGGACCATGAAAATCTCCCCTTGGACGGGAGCCTGATCGGCGGAGGCGGTGAAGGCGCGGTGGTGCCGCCGGCGCGAAAGCAATGCTGTCCCGGTGCAGAAACGATGCAGGGACGCCGCCGCTTAGCGGAAGGGCGGCTCGTCGAAGCTTCTGAGCTTGCGCGAATGGAGGGCGGCGCCTTCGCGCTTCAGCCGGTCCAGCGTCTCGATGCCGATGCGGAGATGCTGGCTGATCGCCCGCTCGTAGAATGCGTTGGCCTGGCCGGCGAGCTTGATCTCGCCGTGGAGCGGCTTGTCCGAGACGCAGAGCAGGGTGCCGTAGGGGACGCGGAACCGGTAGCCCTGGGCGGCGACGGTCGCCGATTCCATGTCGATCGCGACCGCGCGGCTCTGGTTGAAGCGCATCGCCGAGGCGGTGTAGCGCAGCTCCCAATTGCGGTCGTCGGTGGTGACGACGGTGCCGGTGCGCAGGCGTCGCTTGAGCGACTGCGGCTCCTCGCCGGTGACCGCAACGGCGGCGTTGAACAAGGCCTGCTGGACCTCGGCGATCGCGGGGATCGGAATCTCGACCGGCAGAACGTCGTCGAGGACATGATCGTCGCGCAGATAAGCATGGGCGAGGACATAGTCGCCGATCGTCTGGCTGGGCCTGAGGCCGCCGCAATGGCCGATCATCAGCCACGCCTCGGGCCGGAGCACGGCGAGATGGTCGCAGATCGTCTTCGCGTTGGACGGGCCGACGCCGATATTGACCAGGGTGATGCCGTCGCCATCCTCGTCGATCAGATGGTAGGCCGGCATCTGGTGCTTGCGCCACGCGCTCTCGGCCAGCCGCGCCGCGCCGTCCGGGTCGCCGCGCGGGATCAGCACGCCCGGGGCGGACAAAGCGGTGAAGCGGCCGTCTTCCCGCTCCAGCTCGGCCAGGGCGAAGCGGGTGAATTCGTCGACATAGCGAACGTAGTTGGTGAACAGCAGGTAGCGCTGCACATGCTCGGCCGGCGTGCCGGTATAATGGCGCAGGCGCGCGAGGCTGAAATCGACGCGCGGACCATCGAACAGCGACAGAGGGCGCGCCGCGCCCGGCGCCTGGATCCACGCCCCATCGGCGATCTCGTCGCCGATATGGGCGAGCTCGGTGGTCGGGAACCAGCGCGCCAGCTCGGCCGCCTCGACATTGTCCAGGCGGAGGTCGTCGCTGCCGTCGAGCACATAGGGATAGGGTATCTCGCTCGCCGAGCGGCCAACCGAGACGGTCACGTCGTAATCGCGCACGAGGAGTCCGATCTGTTCGGCGAGATAGTCCTTGAACAGACGCGGCCGGGCGACGCTGGTGGCGTAGCGGCCGGGGCGGTTGAGGCGGCCGAAGGCGCGCGCCGGAAATTCGATCGGCCGATCGTGGCGATAATCGACGCGCAGCTCGGGATAAGCGAACAGGCCCTGGGCGCGCGCGGCCGCATCGGGACGCTGATCGTCGGAAAGGTAAGCGGCGAGGGCGTCGCGCAGCGCCGCGACGGCGCGGTCATAGCCGTCGCACAGGCTGTCGACGATGGCCGGGACGTCGTCGATGGCAGTCAAGCAGCGCTCCTTCGTGGGCCAATAGGCCGCATCGCGGCCGGCCGTTCAAGCGCCGAACGCAGCCGACCACGAAAAAGGGGCGGCCCCGGATGGAGCCGCCCCTCTTATGTTCGGTCGAAAGACCCGAAGCTTACTTGAGCTCGACGGTGCCGCCGGCTTCCTCGATCTGCTTCTTGATCTTCTCGGCCTCGTCCTTGTTGACGCCTTCCTTGATCGGCTTCGGAGCGCCTTCGACGAGCGCCTTGGCTTCGCCGAGGCCCAGGCCGGTGATGGCGCGGACTTCCTTGATGACGTTGATCTTCTTGCCACCGTCGCCGGTGAGGATCACGTCGAACTCGGTCTGCTCTTCAGCAGCCGGAGCGGCGCCACCAGCGGCCGGGCCGGCAACGGCGACGGCGGCGGCGGCGGAAACGCCCCACTTCTCTTCGAGCGCCTTGGCGAGGTCCGCGGCTTCGAGAACGGTCAGCTCGGAGAGCTGGTCAACGAGGGAATTGATGTCTGCCATGTTAAATCTCCACTGGGGCACATGCCCCGGATTGTCGGTTCGTTATGCGGTAATCAGGCGTTTTCTTTGGCGGCGAATGCGCCAAAGACACGCGCCAGCTGGGCGCCCGGCTCGTTGATGGTCCGCGCAATCTTGGTCGCCGGCGCCTGAACGAGGCCGATGATCTTTGCACGCAGTTCATCAAGAGACGGAAGCTCGGCGAGCGCCTTCACACCGTTGACGTCGAGGAGCGTGTCGCCCATCGCGCCGCCCACGATTTCGAACTTGTCGTTCGTCTTCGCGAAGTCGACGGCCACCTTGGCGGCCGCGACGGGGTCGGCGGAGGTGGCGAGCGCGGTCGGCCCGGTCAGCATGTCGCTGATCGGAGCGTAAGCGGTGCCCTCGAGTGCAATCAGGGTGAGCGTGTTCTTGGCCACCTTGTAGCTGGCGCCAGCGTCACGCATCTTTCCACGCAGGGCGGTGGACTGGGCCACCGTCATGCCGAGGTTGCGGGTGACGACCACCACACCGACCTCGCCGAAAGTCTGCTTCAACGTGGCGACGGCTTCGGCCTTTTGAGCTCGATCCATGCCTCTACTCCATAAGCCCGGTACGACGTGCACCGGGCGGGTGAAACCGTTGCGCGAAATCGCGCCGCGGTTGTCCAAGGGGGATGGGTTGCCGTGCCCGATTACCAGGCAGACCCGGACCGCGAGCGGACCGGTAAAAACTCTTCCCCGTCTTGGCGGGAGATTAAGGAGGGAAACCCTCCACCCGCTGTCTCGGACGGTGCGGAAACGTTGCCGTTTCCAAGGCGCGGCGGCGTGATGCCCCCGGCCAAGTGCGCGCCTATACAGGATTTCCCGGCGGGATCAAGCCACCGCGCCTGCGCTTCCCCACCGGGCAAGGCCGAGTCATAAGGGCGGCCATGCCGGTTCGCATCCTCCACGCTCATTCGACCTTCTCGCTCGGCGGCAAGGAGGCGCGCGCGGTGCGGCTGATGAACGCGTTCGGCGAGAAGGCCGAGCATGTCGTCCTGAGTTCGATGCCCGGCCGCCTTTCGGCACGCGACGCGATCGCGCGGCACGTCCGCGTCAGCTTTCCGGCCGACGCGCCGGCGCTGGCGGGCCGGCCGGGGCCCGGGCGCCTGTTCGCGCTGGCGCGCTATATGCGCCGCTTCGACCTGGTCCTCACTTATAATTGGGGCGCGTTCGACGCGGTGATGGCGCGCGCTCTGTTCGGCAAGGCGATGGCGCTGCCGCCTTTGGTTCATCACGAAGACGGCTTCAACAAGGACGAAGCCGACGGGCTCAAGTCCCGGCGCAACCTCTACCGCCGGCTCGGTCTGTCGGCCGCGCATCGCCTCGTGGTGCCCTCGGTCACGCTGGAGAAGATCGCGGCCCAGGCCTGGGCGCAGCCGCCCGGGCGGGTCGTGCGCATCGCCAACGGAATCGCGACGCGCCGCTACGGCCTCGCCCCGGCCGCGGACTCGATCCCCGGCCTGCACCCGGGCGAACGCGAACTGGTGATCGGCACCGTGGCCGGGCTGCGCGCGGTCAAGAACCTGCCGCGGCTGGTGCGCGCCTTCGCGGCGATGCGCAACGCCAACGCGCGGCTGGTGATCGTGGGGGAGGGGCCGGAGAGCGAGCGGATCGTCGCCCAGGCGCGCGCCTGCGGAGTCGCCGACCGAGTCCACCTGCCCGGCTTCCTGTCCGATCCGGCATCCTATCTCGGCCGCTTCGACATCTTCGCCCTGTCGTCGGACAGCGAGCAATTCCCTATCGCCTTGGTTGAGGCGATGGCGGCGGGCCTGCCGGCGGTAGCGACCGCGGTCGGCGACGTTGCCGCGATCGTCGCGCCCGACAATCTGCCGCTGATCGTCGAGCCCGGCGACGAGGCGGCGTTCGCGCTGGCGCTGGACAGCCTCGCGGAACGCGCGGACCTTCGCCATGCGATCGGCCGCGCCAATCGCGCGCGCGCGCTGGCCGAATATGACGAAGGCGAAATGATCCTCCGTTATGCGCGGCTTTATGGTGAGGCGCTCGGCGATCCCCGTGCGTTCATCGGCATGGGAACGTGAAAATGTTGCGCACGCAGCGTATATTGCCCCTATAGGGCCGCTGCCGCCCTCCGGGACGGCCGGAGTTTTTTGGAGGAATGATGTTCAAAGGTATCCGCCCGATCCGCTATGCCGGGCGCGAAGTGCTCCCGCTCATCGAGGGCGGCAAGGGCGTCTCCGCCACGAACCATGCGAGTTCGGGCGCCTGGGCCGCCGCCGGCGGGATCGGCACCGTGTCCGCGGTCAATGCCGACAGCTACGATCCCGAAGGCAAGATCATTCCCCAGGTCTATCATGCTTTGACGCGCCGCGACCGGCACGAGGAGCTGATCCAATATGCAATCGCCGGCGCCGTTGCGCAGGTCCGCAAGGCGTACGACATGGCCGGCGGCAACGGCGCGATCAACATCAACGTCCTCTGGGAAATGGGCGGCGCCCAGCGCATCCTGCACGGCGTGCTCGAGCAGACCAAGGGCCTCGTCGCGGGCGTCACATGCGGCGCCGGCATGCCCTACAAATTGTCCGAGATCGCCGCGTCCTACGGCGTTTCCTATCTGCCGATCATCAGCTCCGCCCGCGCGTTCAGTGCGCTGTGGAAGCGGGCCTATTCCAAGTTCGCCGACGAGCTCGGCGCCGTCGTGTACGAGGATCCTTGGCTCGCCGGCGGCCATAACGGCCTGTCCAATGCGGAAGACCCGCTGCAGCCGCAGGATCCCTACCCGCGAGTCAAGGCGCTGCGCGACACGATGCGCCAGGGCGGCATTTCCGACGACGTGCCGATCGTGATGGCCGGTGGCGTCTGGAACCTGAAGGAATGGGAGCATTGGATCGACAATCCGGAGCTCGGCCAGATCGCCTTTCAGTTCGGCACGCGCCCGCTGCTCACCAAGGAGAGCCCGATCCCCGACGAGTGGAAGGCGCGGCTGATGACGCTCGAGGAGGGCGACGTCCTGCTCCACCGCTTCTCGCCGACCGGCTTCTATTCGTCGGCGGTGCGCACTCCGTTCCTGCGCAACCTCGAGGCGCGCTCGCACCGGCAGATTGCCTTCACCAAGGAAGAGCTCGGCGATCACGCCTACCAGCTCGACGTCGGCGTCGGCGGCAAGAAGAATTATTGGGTGACCCGCGGCGACCTGCTCCACGCCCGCGAATGGTTTGCCCAGGGCTATACCGAGGCGCTGAAGACTCCCGACGAGACTTTGGTCTTCGTCACGCCCGAGGAGAAGGCCGTGATCCGCAAGGACCAGGCCGACTGCATGGGCTGCCTCAGCCAGTGCGCCTTCTCGTCCTGGGCGGACAATGAGAAGAATTCGACCGGCCGTCTCGCCGATCCGCGCAGCTTCTGCATCCAGAAGACGCTGCAGGATATTGCCCATGGCGGACCGGTGGACGACAACCTCATGTTCGCCGGCCACGCGGCATTCCGCTTCAAGAAGGATCCGTTCTATTCGAACGGGTTCGTGCCGACCGTGAAGCAGTTGGTCGAACGCATCCAGACCGGCGACTAACGTCCCGATCTGGTGCGTCCGGCGGCAGGCGGTTGAAGCCCGCGCGCCGGGCGGATTAAGGAATAGGCGACAGCGCGAACGGAGAAGTGTGAGATGCGGCGGGCGATTGCGGCGGCGTTGATAATGTTGGCGGCCCTGCCGTCGGCGTCCCAGGCGCAGAAGGAGCGCGCCACGCCTTATTGGGCGTCGATCTCGGCCGGCGAGGCGATGATGCGGACGGGGCCGGGCAAAAATTATCCGGCGGTCTGGCTCTACAAGCGCGCCGACCTGCCGATCAAGGTGCTCGAAGTCTATCCGAGCTGGCGCAAGGTCCAGGATCCCGACGGCACCACGGGCTGGATGCTGGTCAATTTGCTGAGCGACACGCGCACCGCGCTCGTCGTCGGCGACGGGCCGCAGCCGATGCACCAGACGCCGGACGGCGCGGCCAAGGTCACCTATCGCGCGGAGCCGGGCGTGGTCGGGCGCCTGTCGGATTGCGGCGGCGGCTGGTGCAAGCTCGACGTGCGCGGGCGTGCCGGCTACATCCGGACCGAGCATATCTGGGGCACCGATCCCGGCGAACAGCTGGATTAAGGAGCCGGAGGTGGGGGATCCGAGCATCGAGGATTTCGCCCCCAAGGTTGGGGAAAGTTTCTCCATTCCGGCCGGCGACGGCGCGATGGCCATGACGCTGGAGACGGCGCAGCCGCTGCCGGCCGGGGTTCGCGAGGCGGGTTCGTTCCGACTGGTTTTCCGGGGACCCCCTGAACCGGCATTGGCGCAGGCCATCTACCCATTCGCGCATGGCGGGCGAACCTTCGACATCTTCATCGTCCCCATCGCCCGCGACGAAGCGGGCATGCTCTACGAGGCGATCTTCAACTAGGGTCGGCGCTCCATCAAATCATAGATGCCGTGCTCGTTGACCCTGACGAAGCCGAGCCGTTGGTAGAGCCGCATGGCCCCATTGTGCTTCTCAACGTGTATCGACACCGCTTTTCCGGCTGCGCCGGCCTGAGCGATGACGTCGGACAAGACCGCCGCGCCAATGCCCTGGCCGCGGCTGGCTGGGACCAGGGCAATGTCGATGACGCGGAACTCGCGCTCCCATTCCTCAACGTAGAGCCGCCCGATCCGTTCGTCCGCGCGCTCGACGATCAGCCATTCGGCATTCGGATAATGCTGGCGGTAATGGCGGTGCTGGGCGTCGAATTGCTGGGCGAGAAAGGCGTGCTGGATCTCGTCGGGCCAACCGGTCTGGGCCAGCTCCTCGCGGCGCGTGGAGGCATAAAGAGCCGCCGCGAAGGGGAGGTCGTCCTCGGTTATCGGCCGATAGGATACGCCGAAGGCCGCGGCGGCCCGCAAGGGCGGGGGCATGCCTTAGTTGAAGACGGCTTCCAGCCGCCCTTTCACCGTCCGCGTCAGGAAGATGTTCATCTCACCATAGCGGGCGTGGCGTACCCGATAGATGCGGTTGCCTTTGACCGCGTTGCGGTCGGCCGGGTCGAACAGGGCGTCGAACGCGCCGGCGCGGCCCAGTTTCGACGGGCGTGCGCCGCGGGTAGGGAAAGCCTGGACGGCGCCGAGCTTCATCGCGACCGTGCGGCCATTTTCGGCGACGACGGTGAAGGTGGATCCGACTTCGCGCATCCATTCCTCAAGTCCCGCGCCTTCCAGCGTCGAAAATTCGCGGGTCCAAAGGCCAGAGGCCGACTCCGCCGATGGCGGCGTGGCGAGGGTCAGCGCGCGCGGGCCCACAGCACCGACGACGACTGCGAGCCCGGCTGCGCCGATGACCACCGAACGCCGGGACAGCGGCTCCTGCGAGGGAACGGGAGTGCAGGCCGGGCGGTCCGGACAAATCGAGGCGATATCGCTCATGACTTCCCCCTTATGTCTCCAAAGTGGACCCATACCGTAAAAGCACGGTGCCGCCAATGCGGGAGTGGTGGAACCTGTCGCTTGAGTTTCGTGGCCGCTGTCGCCAAGTCTCCCGCCATGGCCGATCATGATAGCCGACCGCCGCGGGCGCTGCTCGACGGCGCAGCCCTGTTTCTCGATTTCGACGGCACCCTGGTGGAGCGCGCAGAGACGCCCGCGGCGATCCGGGTCGGCGCCCATCTGGAGCCGCTGCTGCAGCGGTTGAAGGAAAGGCTCGAGGGGCGGCTGGCGATCGTGAGCGGGCGCGCCATCCACGACTTGGAGACCTATCTCGATTGTGCCGGCCTGGCCGTATCCGGGTCGCACGGCCTCGAGCTTCGTCTCGGCGATGGCACCAGCCTGCCGCTCTCCGTTCCTCCCGGGCTCGCCGAAGCCAAGGCGGCGAGCCACGATTTTGCGGCGCGACAACATGGCCTGCTGGTCGAGGAGAAGCCGTTCGGAGTCGCGCTCCATTATCGCCAGGCGCCCGAAGCAGAAGCGGCCGCCCAGGCGTTCATGCGGGAAGTGGCGGAGAAGACGGGGCTTTCCCTCCAGCTCGGCAAGATGGTGGCCGAGCTCAGGCCGCAGGGATCGGACAAAGGCGACGCATTAAAGGCGTTCATGCGGGAACCGGAGTTCGCCGGTGCGCGTCCTGTCTTCGTGGGCGACGATCTGACTGATGAGCATGCCTTCGCCGCGGCCGCCGCGCTCGGCGGCGGCGGCGTGCTGGTG
>JAFAEZ010000086.1 GCA_023423775.1 Pseudomonadota bacterium | reverse complement strand
GTCGCAGCGCATGATGCCGCCGAAGATGTTGACGAGGATGCCCTTCACGGCCGGATCGCTGAGGATGATCTTGACCGCCTCGGTGCCCTTCTCCTTCGAAGCGCCGCCGCCGACGTCAAGGAAATTGGCCGGGAAAGCGCCGTTCAGCTTGATGATGTCCATCGTCGCCATGGCGAGGCCGGCGCCGTTGACCATGCAACCGATATTGCCGTCGAGCTTGATGTAGGCGAGGTCGTGCTTGGACGCCTCGAGCTCCATCGGATCCTCTTCGCTCTCGTCGCGCAGCGCCATCAGATCCGGGTGCCGGAACATGGCGTTGGAATCGAAGCCGACCTTGGCGTCGAGGACGAGCAGTTTGCCGTCGTCGGTGACGGCGAGCGGGTTGATCTCGATCTGCGAAGCGTCGGTACCCAGGAACGCGTCGTAGAGCTTGGCGACCATCTTCTGGGCCTGCTTGCCGAGATCGCCGTCGAGTTCGAGCGCGGCGGCGACGGCGCGGCCGTGATGCGGCATCAGGCCGGTGGCGGGATCGACGGTGATCGTGTGGATCTTCTCGGGCGTCGAATGCGCGACTTCCTCGATGTCCATGCCGCCCTCGGTCGAGGCGACGATCGCGATGCGGCCGGTGGCGCGATCGACGAGCAAAGCGAGGTAGAATTCCTTGGCGATGTCGACACCGTCGGTGACGTAGAGCCGCTGGACCTGCTTGCCCTCGGGGCCGGTCTGGATCGTCACCAGAGTGTTGCCCAGCATGTCCTGCGCGGCGGCGCGGACCTCGTCGGCCGAGCGCGCCAGACGGACGCCGCCCTTTGCGTCAGGACCCAATTCCTTGAACTTGCCCTTGCCGCGGCCGCCCGCGTGGATCTGCGCCTTGACGACGTAGAGCGGACCGGGGAGCTGGTCGACGGCGGCGACCGCCTCCTCGACGCTCATCGCGGCGATGCCGGCCGGAACCGGAACGCCGAACTTCGCGAGCAGCTCCTTGGCCTGATATTCATGGATATTCATGGGACGGGGAATCCTTCCGCGGACAGATTTTGCCACGGCCTTAAGCACAGTGATGCGATGAAGGGAAGCGGTGGAAGCCCTCGCGAGGACCTGCGGCGGCTCAAGCCTTCAGGGCGGCCGAGATTCGCCTGCGGTCGATCAGCCCGGCGCGGGCGGCGTGGAAACGAGCGATCACCGCCGGGTCCAGCCGGTAGAGGCGCTCCAGAAAGCCAGTGCGCGCCTCGCCCGGAAGCGCGAACAGCTGGCTGTTGTAACCGCGGTAATATTCGCGCTTCTTCCACAGGAGAGACGCTTCCTCCTCGAACAGGTCGTGCAGCGCCGCCCCATCGAGATCGCGTTGGTCGGCTAGCAGGATCGCCGCGCCGACCGCATCAGGCAACGCCGCGCCGGTCGCCGGATGGAAGAATCCGCCACGTATGCCGAGCTTGGCGACGCGGGCGCCGCCGACCCGCCAGAAGGCGTTGAAGTCGCCGCCGAGCGGCAATGGCAGCTGGGACTGCTGCTCACTCTCAACCTCGGCAGGACTCCAGCGGCGTCGCGCGAGATAGGCCTCGATCCGCGCCCCAGCCTCCTCCAGCCCCGAGTCGGGATTCGCCCCGTGATCGACATGTTCGACGAGCATGCGGTCCTCCGACAGCGGCAGGCAGCGGAAGAAGCCGGTCCCGCCCGGCACCGTGGCGTCAATCAGCACCGGGCGATCGAGGCCGTGGGGGGCGGCGAAGCGATAGGTCCGGCCCAGGCAGAAGCGCCAGCCGAGATCGAGAAGCGACAGGTTCGTGGCGCCGCGCGCGTCGACGGCGACTTCCCCCCGCAGCTTCTCGCCGCCGGTCAACACGAGCTCGTTGTCGCGCACGGCGACGACGCGGGTGCTGCGCCGATACTGGTCGGGCCGGAGCGTCTCGCGCATCACCGCGTCGAGCCGCTCCGCAGTGATCGCGTGGACGGGCGCCTTGAAATTGCGGCTCTGCCCCGGGAAGGCGACATAGTAACCGGGCCAGCTCGTGGTGATCAGGGGCTCGAGCAGCCAGCGGTCGGCCGGATCGATGTCGCTTTCGAAGAAGGTCCAGGTCCTGCCAGGGCCGCCGAAGCTTTCGCTTTCCTCGACCAGCAGAAGCGGCACATCCGGCCGCATCTTGGCCATTGCCAGTGCGGCGAGGCAGCCAGCCAGCCCCCCGCCCGCGATGAGCAGCCCGTCCCTTTTCCCTTTTGCCATAGTCATGCGGATGTACAGAACCGCTTCGCCTTAGGCCACGGATTGTTGTAAGCCGGCCGCGGCCGCGTCGTTTTGGCACTGTTTTCTTGGCGTTGGGCGAGCAGGGGCGGGAACTTCCTAGCGCGACTGGCGCTGGAGCTCGGATCCGGCGAGCAGGGGGAGAGAACATGAAACAAGCATTGCGCGTAGCGGCCCTGGCGCCGCTCCTGTTTTCCGCGCCCGTCTGGGCCCAGGCGTCCGAACCGCTCGACGATGGCCGTGACACTTTCACGCTCGGTCTCGGCGCGAGCTACGCGCCCTCGTACGAGGGATCCGACAATTATGTCGTGAGCGGCGCCGGCCTGGTGCGCGGGCGGGTCTCCGGCTTCAATTTCTACAGCCGGGCGACCGCGCTCTATTTCGACGTGGTCCGCGAGCCGGTCGACGCCCCGCTCAACGTCGAGATCGGGCCGATGGTCAACGTCCGCTTTGACCGCGCCAGCCGCATCCGCGACCCGCGCGTCAAGGCGCTCGGCGAGCTCGACACGGCCGTGGAGGCCGGCGCCTTCGTCGGCGTCACCAAGAACAAGGTCTTCCACGATTACGACTTTCTGACCTTCCGCCTCGACGCCGAGCACGACATCACCGACACGCATGACAGCATGATCGTCGCGCCCAACATCGAATATGGGACGCCGCTCAGCCCGACCTTCTTCCTCGGCGCCTCGCTGTCGGCCGAGCATGTCGGCGGCCGCTTCGCCGACACTTATTTCAGCGTCACCCCCGCCGGCAGCCTGGCCAGCGGCCTGTCGGTCTACGACGCCGATGGCGGCTTCAAGAATGTCCGTTTCACATTGCTCGGCACGCAATCCCTGTCCGGTGACCTGCGCCACGGCCTCGCCATCTTCGGCGTCGCCAGCTATTCGCGGCTGCTCGGCGACTTCAAGGATTCGCCGGTGACAAGTATTGCCGGCGACGCAGACCAGTTCTTCGGCGCACTGGGTCTGAGCTACACCTTCTAGTAACCAGCAAAGCCAAGGAACCTCCCGTTCTCTTTGTTCGTTCTCGCGACAAAGAACAGGGAATGATACAGTGCAGGTCTATAAGCGCCCTATCGCTGCGGCGCTGATACTGCCTTTCGTCCTAATACAGCCCGCAATGGGCCAGGGATTGACAGACACGCGCAGCGCCCAGCGGACCGAAATCGTCGGTCCATCCTATGTCCCCGGCCCCGATCCGGCCGATCGTCCGATCGCCTCGCCGGTGCGCGGCGGCCTGAGCGTCACCACCGCTCCCTATGTCGAGGAGGACGGATCGCCGGCCAGCCGCCGCGGCGTGGTCGGTAGCCTGCCCGTGTCGGGCAATGCCGAGTTCCGCGTTGGCCTGCTCGAAGTGACGCGCACGTCGCACAAGGAGCGCGCCCTCGCGCGGACCCAGCCGATGAAGGAAGTCTACGGCCGAACCGACCGCATCGCCGCGATCGGTCTTAACTTCCGCTTCTGACTTTTCCCGGCGCCGAGCCTCCGCTAAGAACACAGCGTGAACGACGCGCCGATCCGGAAGATCATCCACATCGACATGGACGCCTTCTTCGCGTCGGTGGAGCAGCGCGACAATCCCGAGCTGCGCGGCAAGCCGGTGGCGGTCGGCGGTTCGACGGCGCGCGGCGTGGTCGCGGCGGCGAGCTACGAGGCGCGCAAGTTCGGCGTGCGATCGGCGATGCCCTCGGTGACGGCCAAGCGGCGCTGCCCCGAGCTCATCTTCGTCAAGGGACGGTTCGACGCCTATCGCCAGGTTTCGAGCCAGATCCGGGCGATCTTTGCCGAATATACGCCGCACGTCGAACCGCTCTCGCTCGACGAGGCCTATCTCGACGTTACCGAGGACCTCAAAGGGATCGGCGTCGCCACCACCATCGCCGAGGAGATCCGCGCCCGCATCCGCGCCGAGACCGGCCTCACTGCCTCGGCCGGCGTGTCGTACAACAAATTCCTCGCCAAGCTCGCCTCCGACGAGAACAAGCCCGACGGAATCTGCGTCGTCACGCCCAAGCAAGGTCCGGCCTTCGTTGCCTCGCTCCCGGTCAAGCGCTTCCACGGCGTCGGGCCGGTCACCGCTGCCAAGATGGCGCGGCTCGGCATCGAGACCGGCGCGGACCTGCGCGCCTGCAGCCTCGAATTCCTGCAGCAGGCGTTCGGCCGCTCGGCTTCTTATTATTACGACCTCGCCCGTGCCGTCTGCCACCGCCAGGTGCGCGCCAACCGCGAGCGCAAATCGATCGGCGCCGAGGACACCTTCTTCACCGACCTGCGCGCCGAATCCGACCTGCTCGCCGAACTGGATCGGATCGCGACCACGGTCTGGTCACGGATCGCGGACAAGGCGGTGCGCGGCCGCACGGTGACGCTGAAGGTCAAGTATCAGGATTTCCAGATCGTGACCCGGGCGCGGTCGCTGCCCGCGCCGGTGGCGGACCGCGACCAGTTTCTCGGGATCGGCGCTGCGCTTCTCAAGGGACTGCTCCCGCCCCCCAAGGGGATAAGACTGCTCGGCCTTACGCTGTCCGGGCTTGAGGCGGAAACTGCGAAGGAGGCGCCGCAGCTCGGCCTGCCGATCTGAAGCCGCGAACAGAAAAAGAGCGTCCCGAAAATACGCCCGGGACGCTCATCGATCGCGGAAAGGGAGCTGTCGCGATCTACTGGTTGTTCACAACCACGTCGGCGTCGTCGATCGCCTCTTCCTTGGCCTCGCCGGCTTCGCGCACGGCATCGGCCTGGTCCTCGAGATTTTCCTCGACCGCTTCGTTGGTGGCGTTTTCGGCCATCGCGTCGAGCGTGTCGGCCTTGGCGTCCGCGGCGTCCGCGACGTTGTCGCCAAGCGCGTCGTCGCCCTGGCCGCCGCATGCCGCCAGCGCGAGCATGCTGCTGCCGATCATGACCTTGAGAAACAACTTCATGTAAGTCCCCTTTTTCCTGGAGGGCGAGACAAGGCCCGCTTCCGGACGGCATGCCCCTGCGGCCGCGCGGCGCAGCCG
>JAFAEZ010000070.1 GCA_023423775.1 Pseudomonadota bacterium | reverse complement strand
GGCCAGCACCGGCACCGCGATCTTCTCGGCGCGGAGCTGTTCCAGGAAGGCCGGAACGTCGAAGCAGACGTCGATCATGACGCTGTTGCTGCGGCGCTGGCGCAAATGGCCCACCGCCGCCTCCAGGCTGTCGACGATCACGACTTCCGCGCCGCTCTCGCGCGCCATGGCGGCGGCGAGCTGGAACTCGCTGCCGGCGGCGCCGACGAGCAGCATGCGGACCGAGGGCGAGCCGAACTCCATCACCGGTCCTGGCGAACGATTTCGGTCAGCGTCACGCCCAGTGCGTTGTCGATCAGCACGACTTCGCCGCGGGCAATCAGCCTGTTGTTGACGAAGATGTCGACGGGTTCCCCGACGCGACGATCGAGCTCGACCACATCGCCGGGCCGCAGCCGCATCAGCTCGCCAATATCCATCCGCGAACGGCCGAGGACCGCCTGGACCTTGACCGGCACGTCGAACACGGCCTCGAGGCCGCTCGCGCCGGCATCAACCGGGCCTTCGATGCCCATCGTCGACCAGCCCTCTTCGGCCTGGCTGCCTTCCGCGCCGCTGCCCTGCTCGTCGAGCTCGGCCGGCACCAATTGGCGCGGCGCAACGTCGTCGCTCATCACCTTCTCCATCATGAATTCATCCACTGCCGGACGACCGAAGCCGATTCACCCGGGCTGCCCTTGACTGCCTCGCCGATGCGCTTCAGCGCCGACATCTTGATCCGCCCGTCGACCTGCGCGAGCGCGATTTCCTGGTCGATCGAGACCGCGTCGTTGCGCGCCTCGAGCTGGCGCATCGCCTCCTCGTCGCCGTCGGCCGCGCGCGAGGCCAGAGCGAGCATCTCCGGATCCTGTGCCGGCGGCAGCGCGGGCTGCGCCTCGGGCACTTCGGCCATGTCGGTGGAGCGGCGGCGCTCGCGATCGCGCAGCATCCGCATGGCCATCAGGCCTACCCCGGCGATCACCAGGATCTTCAACAAGTCGAAGACGTGGTCCATCGTCAGGCCGCCGAGGAAGCCGGCGTCGGCGCCCGGATCCTCCGGCGCGGCGAAAGCCATGCTCTCGACGACGACGCTGTCGCCCCGCTCGGCATCGAAGCCGACCGCATTCTCGACCAAGCGGTTGAGCCGCTTCAGCTGCGAATCCGGCACGCCCTTGGCGCCGCCGTCGACCAGCACGGCCACGGTCAGGCGGTTGATCTTGCCCGGCGTGCGCACGGTGACGCTCTGCCGGCTGCTATTCTCGTAGGTGATGTCTTCCGACGATTCCGCCTTGGTCGACTGGCGCGTGTCGCCGCCGCCGCCCGCGGGCTGGCCCTGGTTCTCGGGAAGCTGGGCAGCCACGGTCACGCCGTCGTCGGCCGCATCCTGCTCCTGGTTCTGATCGTTGGATTCGACCGACACCTGGTGCTTGATCACCTGAGTGTCGGGATCGAAGATGTTGGCTTCCTCGCGCGTCTGCTCGCGGTCGATCACCGCCGACACCTCGGCACGGACCTTGCCGACGCCAACGATCGGTTCGATCATCGCTTCGATCTGCGAGCGCAGCCGCGCTTCGACGGCCGCCTGGCGCTGCTCGATCTCGCTGGAGCTCGCGCCGCCGCCCTCGCCCGCCCGCGCCAGCAACGCGCCCGTCTGATCGACGATCGACACGCTTTCCGGCGAAAGTTCGGGCACCGAGGACGCGACGAGATAGCGGATCGCCTGCACCGACTCCCCGGGCAAGGCGCCACGGGTCTTCACGGTGACGGCCGCGGTCGCCTTGCGCGCCTCGGCGGCGAACATCGCGCGCTCCGGCATCACGATATGGACGCGCGCCTTGGCGACGCTCTGCAGGCTCTCGATCGAGCGCGAGAGCTCGCCCTCGATGGCGCGCGTCTCGTTCATCTTGGCGCGCGAGGAGGAGACGCCGAACGGCTCCTCCTGGTCGAGCACTTCATAGCCGATCTTGCCGCCGAGCTGCTCGGAGGCCATGCCCATGCGGAGCTCGGCGAGCTTGTCTTGCGGCGCCAGCACGCCGGTGCCGTCGGCCGAAATCTGGAAGGGGACGTTCTGCGCCTTGAGCTTCTCGGTGATCGACTGCGCGGCAGCCGGATCGAGATCGGTATAGAGATAGCCCATCTGGCTGCTCGGGCCGCGGAGCGACACCGCCGCCAGCACGGCCAGCAGCGTCACCGCGACGCCGCCCATGATCAGCAGCCGCTTTGTCCCGAGCTGGGCGGCAAAATTACGCAATCCGTTCAAGGGGAGCCCCACAATGACGGCGGGGCGAACATGTCCCTGCCGGGTTCATTATAGGAAGGGCGCGCTAGGCAAGTTCTGCCGGGTAGGAATTTTTTGCCGCCGTTGCGCAGGCGGCGCTGCGGGCGTCAGCCGAGGAAGGGCGCGAGCTCTTCCAGAACGGCGGCGCGGCGCGCCTCAGCGTCGAGGCGGAGACCGCCTTCGTCCCAGCCGATCAGGGCGTCGCCGAGCGCGAGGGTGGCGTCTCCGAACACGGTCAGCGTCATCCGCCGCCGCTCCTGGCTGATGCGGAAGGCGACCAGTTCCTCCATCCGCTCGACGAGATCGGGATGGACGCGGATCTGCAGCTTCGGCCCGCGGCCGACCTGCTCGAGCACCCGCCCCAGCGCCTCGTTGATCGCCTGTTCGGGGGCGCGTTCGAGCGCGCGGCCGGCGAGCATGTCGGCCGCCTCCAGCGCCACGATCGCGGCGTCGTTGCGCACCGCGGTCTGGACCTCGGCGAAATCCTTCTCGATCTGCTCGACCGCGGCGTGGAGCGCATCGACCGCGGAAAGCAGGGCGGTCTCGCGCTCCGAGCGCGCCTGGGCGAGCCCCGCCTCGAAGCCGTCGGCGCGGGCGCGCGCGAGCATGTCGTCGCGCTCCAGGTTCAGCCGCTCGAGCTCGGCGCGCAGGCCATCGATCTCCATTTCGAGGTCGAGCGCATTGGCGGCCTCGCGCTTGGCCGAGGCGGCCGTGAAAATGCGGTCGAAGGCAAACGGCCTGATCTCGGTCGCGTCCATCTCTAGTCTCCTCGAAGCCATCGCCTTTGCCTCGTCAGTAAATCAGGCCGTCGTCGCTCTTGGGATCGACGAGCATGATGTCGCCGCGATCGGCGAGCGACTTGGCGAGCCGCACCAAGGCGGTCTGCGCTTCCTCGCAGTCGCGCGAGCGGACCGGGCCCATCGCCGTCATCTCCTCGCGCATCAGCTTGGCGGCGCGCTCGGTCATGCTGGCGAAGAAGATCTGCTTCATGCTCTCCGGCGCGCCCTTCAGTGCCAGCGCCATCTCGCGCTTGTCGGCGTTGCGGACGATCGTCGCGATCGCGGCCGGCAGCAAATTGGCGAGGTCGTCGAAGGTGAACATCAAGGCGCGGATGCGTTCGGCCGATTCCGGCGCACGCTCGTCGAGCGCCCCCAGCATCGCTTCCTCGGTCGAGCGGTCGAGCGCATTGAAGATCTCGGCCATGCTCTCGTGCGGGTCGCGCCGCTGCGAGCGCGACAAATTGGTCATAAACTCGCTGCGCAGCGTCTGCTCGACCTCGGCGATCACTTCCTTCTGCACCGTATCCATCCGCAGCATGCGCATGATGACGTCGGTGGAAAGGTCCTGCGGCAACTCGGCGAGCACGCGCGCGGCATGGTCGGCGCTCAGCTTGCTGAGGATCACCGCGACGGTCTGCGGATATTCGTTCTTGAGATAAGCGGCGAGGACCGACTCGTTCACGTTGGAGAGCTTGTCCCACATCGTCCGGCCCGAGGGACCGCGAATGTCCTCCATGATCTCCTTGACCTTGTCGCCCGGCAGCACGCCTTCCAGCAGCCGCTCGGTGGTCTCGTAGGAGCCGTGCAGCGAGGACATGGACGAGACTTCGCCCGAAAACTGGACCATCAGATATTCGACGACCTGCGCCGGCACCCGCCCGAGCTGGGCGATGCAGGACGACAATTCCTTGATCTCGTCGACCGACAGCTGCTCCCAGATCGCGGCGCCATGCTCCTTGCCGAGCGCCAGCATCAGCATCGATGCGCGCTCCAGGCCGGAATATCTCTTGAGTTCGGGCGGTTCGCCGATCGGCGCCATCACGCTCATGCACTACTCCAAAAAATACACGGCAAGCGGGTCGGAGCCGTACCGTTCGTCTATCTTATAGGATGAATGTGCGCGCAGGGAGGCTTGGTTAACCGGCCATGTCGATAAATTTTTCGAACAGCCTCGTGGGGCTCAGCATGCTGACCGGCGACAACAGCCTGTTCGGCCTCGCCTCATCGATGCGCTTCGAAACGCGTGCCGTGCGGATCGCCAAGGCGCAATTCACGACGCCGCAGGTCACCGCTCCCTGGCAGCAGCCGGGACCGAACACGCCTCTTTCCGCGCAGCTTGCGGCGATCAAGCGCCTTTCGACGATCATCGACAAGACGCCGACACGCGACGCCTCGCTGCCGGCCGACGTCCAGACCAGCTTCGTCGCCTACAAGGCGCTCGAGCAATTGCGCGTTCTGGCCGAAAGCGCGTCGGCCAAGACCGCCTCCTCCGCGATGCGGCTGTCGCTCGATGCGATCTTCGCCAAGGGCCTCGGCGACCTGCAGGATTTCCTCGCCGCCGCACCGACCGACAAGGTCAAGCTCGCTTTCGACAAGCCGTCGCGCCGTGCCGAGAGCGTCGCGATGGCGCCGACCACCGCGCCGACCAAGACGCTCGCGGTCGGCATCCTCGACGCGCGCAACGCGGCCATTCCGGGCATTGCCGGCAACGAGATATTGAGTGTCAGCCTTTCCAAATATGGCGTGACCGAGAGCGTCACGGTCGACCTGTCGACGGTCACGCAACCGCCGACGTTCGACGGCATCGCCACCGCGCTCAACGCGGCGATCGCCTCCGTCCCGATGCGCGACACCAATGGTGCGATCGTGCTCGACGGCAACGGGGATCCGGTCGCCAAATATTCCTCGCACTTCTCGGTCGAGAAGAATGACGGCAAATGGGGCCTGGCGCTGAACGCGCTCGGAGTCGAGAAGGTCGGGATCGACCAGGTCGGCGCCAAGGACAGTCTGATCGTCGCCAGCGGCCAGACCGCGCTCGACGCCCCCACCACCACCAAGATCACGCGCTTCGACGACCCGGCGGGCGCGGTCACCCAGAAGACGCTGCGGACGATCGCGGCGATCGACCGCGACGCCACCGCCGTGGCCGCGCTGAACCCGCCCAAGCCTGCGGTCAATGGCGCCACCGCGCCCGAGCCGCAGACCATCTGGGCCACCACCACGGCGCGCGCTATCGCCACCGACGCCCAGGGCAACAGCTATGTCGTCGGCACCACCGCCGGCGACCTCGGCAGCAACAGGGTCGACGGAGCCGAGGATCTGTTCCTGACCAAGCTGGACAGCGAAGGCCGCGTGCAGTGGCAGCGCACGCTCGGCGCCTCCGGCGGGGCGCAGGGGGCCGCGGTCAGCATCGCCGCCAATGGCGACATCGTCGTCGCCGGCACGGTCTCCGGGCCCTTCAACGGCTCGCTCGGCGCCGACAGCGACATGCTCGTGGTGAAGTTCGACGCCAATGGCGACGAGAAGTTCGCCACCTCTGTCCGCGCGCTCGGCAACGAGGAAGCCAATGCGGTCGCGGTCGGTGCCGACGGCACCATCTATCTCGGCGGCCGCAGCGGCACGGGCGGCGGCGATGCCTTCCTCGCCCGGATCAGCGCGACCGGCGCGCTGCAGGAGCGGCGCACGATCAACAGCGGCGGCAGCGACAGCGTTACCGCGCTCGCCATCGACGGCAGCGGCGAATTGCTCGCCCTCACCAAGGAAAACGGCACCGCGACCTTGCGTCGCATCGACGCGCAATCGCTGACCGGGGATCTTGGATCGCTGGCCCTCGGATCGGCCGACGCCCGCGCGATCGCGGTATCGGCCACCGGCGAGATCGCCGTCGTCGGCGCCACGCTTGGCGCGCTTTCGGGCACCCAGGTCAACAGCACATCGGGCGGCCGCGACGGCTTCGTCGCCCGCATCGATGCGGGCCTCAGCGGCGCAAGCGTCTCCTATCTCGGCAGCGCCGACGACGACCAGGCCGACAGCGTCACCTTCATGACCGGCGCGCTCTATGTCGGCGGTCGCACCACCGGTGCGATGGACGGCGCGCGCCGCGGCGCGGTCGACGGCTTCATCAGCCGGATCGACACCGCCACCGGCGCGATCCAGAGCACCACCCAGTTCGGCCAGACCGCGCTCCGCACCGAGCCGGTGCGGATCGCCGCCGCCGCGGGCGGAGCCGGCATCATGGGCGCCCTCGGCCTGCAGCGCGGCAGCGTCAACGGCAGCGATTCCACCAAGCTCGTCGCCCAGACCAGCCTTCGGGCCGGCGACGAATTCACGCTCAAGGTGGACGGCAAGACGGCCAAGAAGATCGTCGTCACCGCCGACGACACGCTCACCACCCTCGCCGACCGCATCCGCAAGGCGACCGGCATCGACATCACGGTCACCACGCCCAAGGTCGGCGATAAGAGCGTGCTGCGCATCGATGCCAAGCCAGGCCATGCGATCGAGCTGATCGCCGGCGCCGACGGCAGGGACGCGCTCGCCAAGCTCGGCATCGAACCGCAGCGCCTGTCCGCCGCACCGGTCGTTCCCAAGGATGCG
Organism: Pseudomonadota bacterium; assembly: GCA_023423775.1. Classification (GTDB taxonomy): domain Bacteria; phylum Pseudomonadota; class Alphaproteobacteria; order Sphingomonadales; family Sphingomonadaceae; genus Allosphingosinicella. The sequence goes on along the minus strand of JAFAEZ010000070.1, from coordinate 758 downwards.
CCCCGCGTCAGGCCCGGCGGCACGTTCGGCCTGGGGCTCAGCGACGCCTACAGCCTCGCCACCGCGGAGAGCGCCGCGCTGGCGCTGAAGACGATCGAGTCGGCCATCTCGATGACGCAGACCGCCTTCCGCTCCCTCTACTGGGACGATGGCAAAGCTGCGCTCGCCAATGGCGGCAGCAATTTTTCGGGCGGCCCTTCGGCGTACCAGCAGAAGCAGCTCGCCATGTATCAGGACGCGTTGAGCCGGCTCGGCGGCTCCAACCCCTATTTCTAAGGACGCCCTCATGCCCAACCTCCCGCCCCTGCTGGCCGGCATCGGCAAAGCCATGCAGCACTTGAGCGAGCGCCAGAAGGTGATCGCGCAGAATGTGGCCAACAGCGAGACGCCGGGCTTCAAGGCCCGCGAGGTCGAGAAGCCGGACTTCGGCGCCCTGCTCCCCGTGCACGGCGAGCGCGGTCAGGTCCGCATCGGCAAGCCGCGCGTCACCATTACCAGCGGCATGGCCGCGCTCGGCGCCAGCCAGCCGCGCGGCGGGCACATCATCGCCGACAAGGACATCACCGAGACCAAGCCCGACGGCAATAACGTCACGCTCGAGGAGCAATTGCTGAAGATGGGCCAGGTGCAGGCGGACTACGCCACCATGACCAATCTCTACCGCAAGCAGATGTCGCTGATGAAGACCGCCACCGGCCGCGGCAACTAAGCCGACCGGCCAGCGCACAAAAGGCGCCGCCCGGCGCCTCGCCCCGGGG
>JAFAEZ010000010.1 GCA_023423775.1 Pseudomonadota bacterium | reverse complement strand
TGCCGGTCGCGCTCGGCCTCGCGCACCTTCTGCACGATCACCTGCTTGGCCGATTGCGCGGCGATGCGGCCATATTCCAGCGGCGGCAGCGTGTCGGCGATGGTGTCGCCGACCTGGGCGCCGGGATTGGCGCGCTGCGCATCCACCAGCGAGATCTGATTGGAATGGTTTTCCACCTTCTCGACCACCAGCATGTGGCGCGACAGCCGCAGCTCGCCCTTCTTGGGGTCGATCTCGGCATGAACGTCAGTCTCGCTGCCGTAACGGGCCCGCGCCGCCTTGGCGATGGCGTCCTCCATCGCCGCAATGACGATGCCGCGGTCGATCGATTTCTCGCGCGCAACGGCGTCCGCGATCTGGAGCAATTCAAGTCGATTGGCGCTGACTGCCATGGCTAGTCTCCTTGGTCAGGATCGGTCTCGCCGCGCCGCGCGCGTTCGGCGGCAAGGCGATGTTTCTTCGTATTGGTCGGTGCCGGCTTCTTTTTCGGCTTGGTGTTCTTGGTCGTTTTTTCGCTGATCTTGGCGTGCGGCGCCTGCGGCGGCTCAAGCCCGAGATTGCGGCGCATCTCGCGCGCTTCGGCCTTGCCGCGACGCATCGATTCTGCGACCAGCTCGTCGGTCAGCACCAGGCGTGCCTCGCCGATATCTTCCATGGTCAGGAGAACGTCGGGATCGTCGCCCGCCTTGACGTCATCACGATGCAGATGGACGCGGTCGCCTTCGACGGCACCGATCGAGCCGCGGAACCGCTTGCGTCCTTCATGGGCGACGGCCATCTCGACCTTCACCAGATGTCCGGCATAGCGCTCGAAATCGGAGCGGCGTACCAGCGGACGGTCGATCCCCGGCGATGAGATCTCCAGCCGGTAGGCGCGATCAATGGGGTCGGCGACGTCGAGCACGGGCGACAGCGCCCGCGAGATCGCCTCGCAATCCTCGATCTGCATGGAGCCGTCCGGCCGCTCGGCCAAGATCTGCACGGTGCAGCCGGCCTCCCCGGAAATGCGAATCCGCACCAGGCGATAGCCCATGCCCTGAAGCACGGGCGCTGCGACCGCGGACACCCGTGCCGCCACGCCCGGCTCGACCACGAGCCGCGGCTCGGCCAGCAATTCGGCATCCGTGGAACCAGGGTTCGGTTCGGTCATGGCAGGGGTCAAGGCGCTCGCTGGTTAACGCTTGGGTTAAGGCTTGGTTAAAAAGTCCGCTTTGGAACTCTCCCGACGACGCGTCGGGCCGCATCCTCCGCCAAGCCGCGTTCAGGTAATAAAAAAGAGCGGGTCCTTTCGGGCCCACTCTCACTACGCGGATCGTATGAGAAGATGAATTGGCGCTGATATAGCCCTTTCCCCCCTCCCGGACAAGGCCCATTGCAGGGCCGAGGCGGCTTTTTGCGCCCTTCGGACGGCCCGCCGCGCAACGCTTCCTTCATCAAGCAGGCCTAGATTCCCTGATTGTGGGGCGGCTTGAGCTACGGCGCGCCCACGGCGTGCCAGATTTCGAGTTGCGTTTCATGACCGTTGCCACGTCGCTCATTCCTGGACTGGACGATATCGTCAAGCGCGGCGACCCCAGGCGTCGTGGCGAGATCGCGCGCGCCATTTCCCAGCTGTTCTTCCAGGATGCCGAAAAACTCCGCCCCGAGCTCATCGATCTCTTCGACAATCTCCTGATCGATCTCGTCCCGCATGCCGAGCTCGCCTCGCGCGTCGATCTCGCCGAGCGCTTCTCGCGCCTGAACAACGCACCGCCGCATCTGGTGAACCAGCTCGCGCGCGAAAACGAGATCATGGTGGCCGGACCCGTGCTGCGCCGCTCGACTGTGCTCGACGAGGTGGCCCTGGTCGAGATCGCGCGGCTGAAGGGTCAGGAGCATTTGCTGGCGATGACGGAGCGCCCGGCGCTGTCGGCCGTCGTCACCGACGTGCTGGTCGAGCGCGGTGACCGCGACGTGGTGCGTCGCGCCGCAGGCAATGCCGGTGCGGTGTTCTCGCCCGGCAGCTATTCCGAATTGGTCAAGCGCGCCGCGCAGGACGGCGTGCTGACGCTCAAGATCGGCCAGCGCAACGATCTCTCGGGCGATCACCTGAAGGAGCTTCTCAACGGCACGCTCGACGTCATCCGCCGCCGCCTTTCCAGCGTGGTCAATCCCACGCGCCAGGTCGAGATCAAGCGCGCCATGGCGGCCATCGAGGAGGCCTCGCTGCCGCCGGGGCCGCGCCGCGATTTCTCTGGCGCACAGCGCACGGTGCTGGGATTGCATCGGGAAGGTCATCTCGGCGAAAGCGCGCTGCTCGGTTTCGCCAAGGCCCACAAATACGAGGAATCGATCGCCTCGCTCTCGGCGATGGCCGGCGTCCGCCTCTCGATCCTCGATCGTCTGATTTCTGGCGATCGCTACGATCCGATTCTGATCCTGGGCCGCGCGCTCAATCTCGGCTGGCCCACGGTGCGCGCGTTGATCCTGCTCTGGTACGGCTCGCACCGCACGCCGGCCGATGCCGACATCGAAGCCGCGCGCGCGAACTTCACGCGCCTGATGCCCGCGACCGCCGAACGCGTCGTGACGTTCTGGCGCAACCGGCAGACCATTTGAGATCGTCGTCGCCGCGGAATGACGACTACACCCGCCTGAATCGCAGGTAGGCCGCCTTGCGTCCCTCGCGGGCGGCCTTCCGGCCGTAGCGCGTCATGGTGTAGCCCGCCCAGGGCTGCCGGAAATCGTCGGCGCGCTCTGCGAGCCATCTGAAGTCCGAAAAGCGCGCAAGATGCGACAGCGTCCAAGCGCAGTAATCGTCGATGTCACAGACGAAGCGGAATTCGCCCCCAGGCTTGAGCACGCGCGCCATTGCGGCAATGGTCCTGTCCTGCACGAAGCGCCGTTTCCAATGCCGCCGCTTCGGCCAGGGATCGGGATGGATCAGGTCAATCCGCGACAGCGAGGCCTTCGGCAGCCAGGCCAGCAACTCGGCGGCATCGCCCGCGAACAGGCGGATGTTGCCGATATTGGCCGCCTCGATCTGCGCGAGGATCTTTGCCATGCCGTTGACATAGGGCTCGCAGCCGATGAAGCCGGTCGTGGCGAAATTTTGCGCCTCGGCTGCGAGATGCTCGCCGCCGCCGAACCCGATCTCGAGCCGTACCTCGCTCGCCGTGGGGTCGAAGATCTCGCTTGCATCCGCCGGCGCCTCGCCGTCGATGTCCAGCGCAAGATGCGGCAGCAACTGCTCGATCAGCCCCGCCTGGTGCTGCCTGAGCTTGTGACCCTTGCGCCGCCCGAAGAAGGCGCGCTCGCTTTCATCGCGCTCGGGGTCTGACTTGCGCTCGCTCATCGCAGCGTCTGGTACAGGCGATGGAGCAGGCGCGCGCGCGGCGCGAGCGACGAGACGTAGAGCTGCTCATAATGGGTGTGTGCGCCCTTGCCGTCGACGCCGAGCCCGTCGAGCGTCGCGGTGTGCGCGGCGGTGAAATTGCCGTCCGAGCCGCCGCCGGTGTGGGTGTCAATCAGCTCGAAGCCGATCTCGGCGGCCAGCGCCTTCGCATGCTCGTAGAGCGAGGCGCCCGCATTGCCCTTCTCGTAAGGCGGCCGATTGAGCCCGCCCGTGACCTTGACGGTGACGCCGTCGGTCTTCGATGTCAGCGTGAGGATCTTGCCGACGAACTCGTCGGCATCCTCGAGGCTCACGACGCGCAGGTCGACTTCGGCATAGGCCTCTTCCGGCGTCACGTTGGGGCGCGTGCCGCCGCGCGCCACGCCGACATTGACGGTAACCCCGCGTGTCAGGTCGTTCATTGCTTCCAGCGCCAAAATCACGTTGGCGAGCTCGCGAACGGCGCTGCGGCCGTCTTGCGGCCGGGAGCCGGCATGTGCGGGCACGCCCTTGATGAAGACCTTGAAGCGCCCGACGCCCTTGCGGGCCGTAACGATCCTGCCGCCGTCGCGCGCCGGCTCCGTCACCAGCACGTATTTGGCCTTGCGCCCTTCCTGCTCGATCAGCGCGCGCGAGGTCGGGCTGCCGATCTCCTCGTCGGACGTGAACATGTGGGTGATGC
>JAFAEZ010000212.1 GCA_023423775.1 Pseudomonadota bacterium | reverse complement strand
GCTTATGCCCGTGCCGCGCCGGCCGTGGCGCCGCGCATCGCCGTCGCGCTCGACCGCTGGCGCAGCCTGCGCCCGCCCGACCGCCTGCCTTTCTCGTCCTACGCTTCCTTCCTCACCAGCTTCCGTGGCTGGCCGGGCGAGACCGGTATGCGCCGCACGGCCGAGCGCGCGATCAACCCGGACGCCACGTCGCCGAGCGAGGTCGCATCCTATTTCCGCATCCATCCGGCACTGACCCCGACCGGCCATGCCCGCCACGCCTTCGCCTTGCTCGCTTTGGGTCAGGTCGATCAGGCCCGCACCGCCGCCCGCGAAGCCTGGCTCGGCGGGGTGCTGCCGGCAACCGACGAACAAAGGTTGCTTGGCCTGTTCGGGGCCGCCCTCACTCCCGCCGACCACGACCGGCGGATGGAGGCCCTGCTCGACAATGGCGACACGCAGAGCGCGCAGCGCGCGCTTGGCTACGCCTCCCCTGCCCGCCGTGCGGTCTACGAGACGCGCCTCGCGCTGCAGACCAACGCGCCCGACGCGGCCAGCCGGCTCGGCATGATCGGCAGCCTCGCCAGCAGCGATGCCGGCATTCTGATGGACCGGGCCAACTGGCTGCGCAACGGCGGCCAGAGCGCCGCGGCGCGCGCGCTCCTGGCCCAGCCGCGTACGCTCCAGACCCGGCCGGCCAATGTCGAGAAATGGTACGAGACCCTGCTCACCATGGCGCGCGGCGCCGCCGCCGACCGCAATTGGGCGACCGCCTACCAGATCGCCAGCCAGGTCGACGACGCCTTCCCGGCCGGAACGCCGGTCATCGACCAGTCCGCGGGCGTCCGCGACGATTATACCAGCCTCGTCTGGCTCGCCGGGACGACCGCGCTGCAGCAGCTCGGCCGTCCCGCCGATGCCGCCGCCATGTTCGTCAAATATGCCCGCGGCGGCCGTTCGGCCCAGGTGACCAGCAAGGGCATGTACTGGGCCGGGCGGGCCGCCCAGGCCGCCGGCCAGGCGACCCAGGCCAACACCTATTTCGCCGAAGCTGCGCGCTATCCCGAACTCTTCTACGGCCAGCTCGCGCTCGAGCGGCTCGGTCGGCCGGTCCCGGCCCCGCCGGCCGCCCTCGCCGTCGTTCCGACCGACGCCGATCGGGCCGCGTTCCAGCGCCGCGACCTCGTCGAAGCGACGCGCGCGCTCGGTCTGCTCGGCCGCTGGGACGACCAGTCCCTGTTCGTGCGCACGCTTTCCGAACAGGTCGACAACGACCGCGCCCGCGCCTTGGCCTCCGAGCTCGGCCGGCTGATCGGCCGGCCCGACCTCGGCGTGTGGGTGGCGCGCAGCGCGCGCAACGATGGTGCGCCTTTCTACACCCGCGCCGGCTATCCCGAGGTCCGTATTCCGCCGGCGCAATCTCATTTGTGGTCGCTGGCGCACGGCATCATCCGCCAGGAAAGCTCGTTTGACCGCGCCGCCGTCAGCCATGCCGGCGCCCGCGGCATGATGCAGCTGATGCCGCCGACCGCGCGCGAGACCAGCCCGCGGGTCGGCCTCGCCTACGATCTCGGCCGCCTGACCCGCGATCCGGACTACAATGTCACCCTCGGCAGCCATTATTTCCAGCGGCTGATCGACCAGTGGGGCGGCAGCGCCGCGCTCGCTGCGGCAAGCTACAATGCCGGCGCCGGCAATGTCCGCAAATGGGTCGCCGCCAATGGCGACCCGCGGACGCCCGGCGTCGACATCATCCGCTGGATCGAGGAGATTCCGTTCAGCGAAACCCGCGGCTACGTCCAGCGCGTGCTCGAGAACGCGGTCGTCTACGACGCGATGCACCCGGGCCGCGCCGGCACCACGTCGACGACGCGCCTGTCTTACTATCTCGGTAAGAACGGCCGCCCCGGCTGAGGGCGCCCTGGGGCGGGTGGAAGCCGGCTCCTACCGTGGCTATGGGGGGCGGATGTTGCTCGCAAACATAGATGCATGGATCGGCCGGACGCTGTTCATCCCGCCGATCATCAAGCTTTGCCAGGTCACCCGGCAGACCCAGTTTGCCGTCTCCCGGCTTTTCTGGTTCGTTGCGGCGCTGGACGCCTTCTATCGCGCGGAGACGCTCTTTTCGTCCGTGCTCTGGGGCGCGGTGAGCGTGTTCATGATGCTCACCGCGTCCAGGCGCGCCGACAATCCGACGGCGAGCTTCATGGCCTTCCGCATGCTGGCCGTCCTTTTCTTGGCGCTGGACGTGTTGAGGGGGGCCTTGACCGGAGAATGGGCCGGAGCCGAATTCTGGGTCTTCGTCCTCCTCGCCGAATATGCAGCCACGATCCGTACCGTCCCGCCCGCCGATTCCGCCAAACGCGCCGTCGAGGCCTCGGCCGGTAGGTGAGCATCTGTGCGCCCTCAGCGACAGCGCGTACGGCGTGATCAGGCAGGGACGTAGGTCAGCCTGATCACGTCCTCGCCCATGCGCTCCTCGGCAACCAGATGGAGCCGCGGGCGCGGGCCGGCGAAAAAGGGCGTGCCGCCGCCGAGCACGACTGGGTGGAGGTAGAGCCGGTAGGCGTCGATCAGCCCGAGCTCGGCCAGGCTTTGCGCAAGCCTTGGCCCACCCACCTGGACCTCCCCCTCGCGCTCTTCCCTTAGCCGGCCGATCACCGCCGCGACATCATCCCTAACCAGCGTGGCGTTGGGGCCGACCGACTCCAGCGAGCGCGACACGACCCATTTCGGCTGGCGCCGCCACGCCGCCGCGAAGGCGCGTCGATCCGCGTCCCATTCGGGATCGTCCTCGTCCCAATAGCGCATGAGCTCGTACAAGCCGCGGCCGTATACGCTGCCCGCCTGACCGCGGGCCTGCTCGATGAAATGACGAAAGAGCGCAGGGCCGGGCGCAAACGCCATGTGGTCGACATAGCCGTCAAGCGACAGGTTCATTCCAAAGACGAGCTTCGCCATGCCACTAACTCCGCTCAGAATCTTCGGTCTGGACCACAGCCTGCTGCTGCGCGCCGACCATAGAATGGAGCAGTTCCTCTCGTCGCGATAGCCATGTAGCGCCGTAGGATTGGCTGGTGCAGGAGGCAAATGGCCAAGCGATGCGGTAAGTTGGTCGGGGAGACAGGATTCGAACCTGCGACCCTCTGCTCCCAAAGCAGATGCGCTACCAGGCTGCGCTACTCCCCGACGCCGGTGCCCTAGCCGCTAAGGCCGGGGCGGAGCAAGCCTTTGCCGCCATTTCGTCGGCAGCAGTCGCGCAGGTGGGAAAGCGAAGGAACGCTGGTGGGCCCGGCAGGATTCGAACCCGCAACCTAGCCGTTATGAGCGGCCGGCTCTACCGTTGAGCTACAGGCCCTGATCCAGCGCTCTTCCGGGCGGATAGCGGAGCCGCGGGCGGATTGGCAAGCGGCTGCGCCCGGGAGGCCGCCGCCTCGATCTCGCCCATCGAGGCAGGAGTGACGCCGCGCCGGCGGAAGTAAGCGAAGATGCCGTCCCACCAGGCGTGGAAATGGTCGAGGCCGGCGGCGTCGCGGACATAGGGCGTATGACCCGGCGCCGCCGAGGGCGAGTGGAAAGAGATCGAGAAAAGCTGCAGGCCGTCCTCGATCAATCGGTCGAGCGCGTCGATGACGTCGACGAGCGGCATGTCCTCGGGCGTCAGTGCGACGCGCCCGAGCAGTCCCGCGCGCGACAGCAGGCCCTGCATGCGGGGTACGCGCCCCGCCGCCGGATAGAGTGCCGGCCCGAACCGCCGGAGCGCCCCGACATAGGCCGCGGTCAATGGCACTTCGAGCAGCCCCTCGCCGAGCCAGTAAGGAAGCGGCCGGGTGGCGTGGAAGTCGGGGCCGCCCTCGCGGCTATAGTCGAACAGGGCCCGCACCGAGACATCGACCCGATAGCCGAGATCGCGCAGGATAGCGGCGGTGTTCGGCCCGACGCCGTAGCGCCCGGCGCGATAGACGGTGGGCCGGTGGCCGAAAGCTTCCTCGATCGCGTCGGTGAGCTGGACGAGCTTGGCCCGCTCGAGATCGGGGGACAGATTGCCGGCGAAGCTGTTGGGCCCGGTCACGTCCTCGTCGAAGGGCGGGTTGACCCAGGGGTGGAGATGGGTGCCGATCGTGCATTCGCCGGCGTCCAGGAAGCCGCGCAGGATGGCGGCGCTGTCCGGATTGGTCGCGATAGGGTGATCGACCAGATAGATCGGCTTCACGCCCTCGACGGCAAGGCGGCGGTGCATGTCGGGCAGGCCGCGCGTCGCGGTCGTGCCCCTTTGCTCGCGGCTTAGCGGACACGACCAGTCGAACTCTTCCTCAGTGTCGACGAAGACCGCGAAACGGCGCCCGAAATCGCCCGGCATCTGCAGGTAGCAGCCCGGAGGACGGTCGATCCGTCCCCAACCTGCCTCTGCCGCCTGGCGCTGTCTCACCGGCTTTGGCCGCTGCTGCGTTCGGCCGCCTCGACCGGGGGCAGGTACAGCGCGAAGCTCGCTTCCTCGACGATCAAGGCCCCGCCGACCGCCTCGGCAAGGTTGCGGACGAGCCGGAGCGCGAAGCCGAGGCCCAAGGCCGGCGCCCCCGGCCAATCGCCGTCCGGGCTGTAGCCGGGATCGAGCAAGGCGCTCTCCTCCAGCCCGCCGATCGCTGCCGGCCGGTCGATCGCGAGGCGCAGCATCGTGCGGTGGGCGAAGCGGCCGAGCTCGAGCGATGCGGCGATCGTCTCGCCGGTCTCGGCGAGGCCGATCGTGGCCGCGAGCATACGCGCGAACATCCGCTCCAGCGCGCTCGCTTCGACCCGCGCCGGCGGGAGGTCCTCGGCGACGCTGATCGCGATATGACTTCCCCGCGCTCCGGCGACGCGCTCATAGGCGTCGTGCAAGCGATAGAGCAAAGCGACCGCGTCGACCGGGCCGGCGTCGAGATGGAGCCGGCTGGTCTGGATGCGGGCGGCGGTGTCGAGATCGTCGACCGCCGACAACAGCCGGTTGGCATGGGTCATGATGTCGCTCGCCCGGGCGCGATAGCCCGCCGCCGCCGGCCCCATATATTGGCCGTCGATCATTTCGGCGAACCCGACGATCGCGTTGAGCGGGGTACGCAGCTCATGGATCAGCTGGCGCAGCGAATCCGCCGGCAGATTGGTGCCGAACAGGCCGCTACCGGCCGCCCCCTCCCCTTGCGCAACCTCGTCGATCCGCGGCCGGCGCGCGCTGCCACGATAGCCGAGGAAGCTGCCCGACTGCGGATCGAAATAGGGAACGCCGGAAATCCGCCAGTCCCCCGCGGCCGGCCCGGCACCGGCGACGGCGAAGCGCGCGTCGCGGAACGGCGCCCTCTTCTCGAAAGCGCCGGCAGCCTGGCCGTCGACACCCGGCTGGCCCGGCTCGGCGATGGCCGCGATCGTCTGCCCGACCAAGGCGCCACGGGGCGCATCCTCGACCCACAGGATCACGCCGTCGGCCCCGGTTTCCCAGCGGAAGACAGCGACCGCCGCTCCTTCGGCCGCCGGCTTGGGACGAGGGCGCTCGGCGCCGCGCTGCTTGCGGAAGGCTTCGATGCGGGCGACGAGGTCGCGGATTTGGGCCTCGCCGGCCTCGCCGGTCGGGCTGAAGGCGCCCGGCTCGGCGTCGGCTGCCGCCCCGACCGTGCCGGGCAGCACGAAGTCGCTGGCGCCGAAACTGTCGAGCGCGCGGACGACCTCGGGATGCAGATCGCGGCGATGGCGGAGCAGCGAGCGCGCGGTCGGCGCGAGTGTCGGCAGCAGCTCCAGCCATTCGTCACGGGTAAGCCGCGCGCCGCCGACCAGCGGCGCCATGACGGAAGGGTGGTCCTCAGCGAAGAAGCCGAGCAGATCGGGCGCGATCAGCCGCCCAGCGAGCGAATCCCCGATATCGCGGCGGAGCGCGATCGGCACGTCGGGCCGCGCGTCGCGGAGGAAGGCAAAGGCGGCGTCGATAACCGGACTGGGTTCGCTGCGGCGGCGCTGGGCGAGCAGGTCGACGAGCTGGCGCCACTTCGCGATGCGCGCGCCGGGCGTTGCTGCCGGCAGCGCCATCACCGTCGCGAGTCTGTCGTCGAAACGCACGCCCATTCCCCAGCTTCGCGGCGGGCCGACCTCCGGGTCGCCTCCGCATGGTGGTAACGCGCTCCACGCCGGGGCGGAAGCGGCTTGTTGGGCCGCGTTGCAATATGGGACGGACTTGGGCGCGGCCTTCCCGCCCACGAAAAAGGGCGCCGGATCGCTCCGACGCCCTCTTTCTCAAAGCCCGAATGCTTAGCCGCGCTGGGCGAGCCAGAGCAGCCAGAACTGGGCGAGCTCGGCGCGCGGGCCGGTGACGGCCTTGAACGCGGCCTCGGCCTCGGCCTTGTTGCCGGACAGCGCCAGCGCCATACCCAAGCGGGTGTTGGCGATGTTCGCGTCGACCGAACCCTTGCTCAGCGCCGCCTTGTAGAGGCTGGCGGCCTTCGCGTAGTCGCCATAGCCGTAATAGACGTCGCCGGCAGAGAGCGCCTTGGTGCCGGTCGCGGCCGCGAGCGCGCCCTTTTCCAGGCCGCCGAGCGAGGCCTTGTCCTCGGTCACGCGGCGATTGACCACCGCCAGCAGGTCCTTGAAGGCCGGCTTGTTCGGGTCGACCATGCGCGCGGCGACGCCCTCTTCGAGCACCGCCTTGGCCTCGCCCGGCAGGCCGCGATCGTTGGCGGCATCGGCCAGTTCGAAGAAGTCGCGCTCGCCGTTCAGCGCCTTGGCGGCGCGCATCAGGCGCATCGTGTCGGTCGAGGCGACCGGATCGAGCTGCGAGATGTCGCGATAGATGAGCAGAGCGTCGCGCCAGTTGGTCTGGTTCGGGTAAGCGGCGAGCAGGTCGCGGGTGAACTTCAGCGCCTGCGCCGGCTGCTTGCCGTCATAAGCGAGCTTCAGCCCGCGCTTGTACCAGCTCTCCGGAACGGCGCCGCTGGCCTTCTTGAGCTGGATCGCGCGTTCGAAGAGCGGCACCGCCTCGTTGACCTTGTTGGCGCTGTTCTTGGCTTCGGCGAGCAGGACGACCGCGTCGGCGTCGTTCGGCGCATATTCGACCCACTTGGCGTAGGCGGCCTCGGCCTTCTTGGTGTCGCGCGCGTTCGACGCGAGCGCCCCCTGGTTCTTGTAGAGCTGGGCGAGCGATTCCTGGGGGGCGCCGCCGCTGGCGATCATGCCGTCGATCGCCTGCGCCTGGAGCGCGGTATTGTTGGTGCCGAGGCCGATGCTGAGCTGCATGGCGGCGGTCAGGTAGCGAGCGTCGGGGCCCTGCGCAGCGGCCTGGGCGGCCGGCAGAGCGGCCTGGGCGGCGGCCCAGTCCTTGGCGGTGACGGCGGTCTGGAGCGGCACGAGTGCGGCGCGCTCTTCCTTGCTCAGCTTGGGGCCCGCCTTCTGCTCTTCCTGCTTCTTCTTCTGGGCGAGGGCCGGGGAGGTCGCGACGACCGACGCGCCGCCAAGTGCCAGCGCAACGCCGAACGCGATCTTCGAGACGGAATTCATATAAGCTGCCTCCTGTTGACCGCCTCTCCTGACGGCCGGGGATGAAAGGACGTCGGGGTTTCTACGCCCAATTGCCTGCGCTTTCTAGATTCTCTGCGGTGAATGGCGGTTGAACCGGCAGGTGACTGAATTCACACGTTAATCTCGTCGCCACCGGTCATGTTTGACGCGCGATGCGCCGCTGGGTAACCGCTTCGCCATGCTTGCAGTGATATCGCCCGCGAAGACGCTCGATTATGCGCGTCCCCTTCCCCTGCTGACCCCGACCGAACCGGTATTCGGCGAGGATGCGACCAAGCTCGCCGCCGCCGCGGCCAAGCTGTCGCAGAAGAAGCTGGGCGCGCTGATGCACATTTCGGACGCGCTGGCGAAGCTCAATGTCGAGCGCTTCCGCACCTTTCCCGAACAGCCCGAGCGACCGGCCATCTACGCCTTCGCCGGCGACGTCTATGCCGGCTTCGAGGTCCACAGCCTCGACGAGGAAGCCGTGCTTTACGCCCAGGACCATCTGCGCATCCTGTCCGGCCTCTACGGCCTGCTCCGCCCGCTCGACGCGATCCGCCCTTACCGGCTCGAAATGGGCACGCGCTGGGCGCCGCGCAAAGCCAATCTCTACGCTTATTGGGGCGAGAGGATCGCCGCCCGCCTGGTCGAGGATCTGGAGGAATCGGGCGAGCCCACGATCATCAACGTCGCCAGCAAGGAATATTGGAGCGCCGCGGCCGGTCATCTCCCCGACGACACAAGCGTGATCGAGATCGATTTCCGCGAGGAAGGGCCAAAGGGCCTGCGCTTCAACACCTTCGCCGCCAAGCGCGCCCGCGGCATGATGGCCCGCTTCATCTGCGAGCACCGCATCGACCGAGCCGAGGGCGTCAAGGATTTCGACAGCGACGGTTACGCCTACGATCCGGCCAATAGCGACGAGACGCGCTGGCGCTTCACCCGTAGCTGAGCTCCGACCCCGTCGCTCCACGCGCGTGCTCACGCGTACGCGCGCGAGGGGTGGCGCTCCCGAGAGCCATCGGCTAGAGACGGAGCTTCCAAATCAGCGTGCCCCGCGCACCAGTACCCACAGCTCAGGAATTCCCTTTGGCCAGCGTACCGCCGACCACCGAAAACAGCGACATCACCCCGATCAGCATCGTCGAGGAGATGAAGACCTCCTACCTCGATTACGCGATGTCGGTGATCGTCAGCCGCGCTTTGCCCGACGTGCGCGACGGCCTGAAGCCGGTCCACCGGCGGATCCTCTACGCGGCCCAGGAAGCCGGCTTCGTCGCCGGGCGCCCCTATCGCAAGTCGGCCCGCCTCGTCGGCGAGGTGATGGGTAAATATCACCCGCACGGCGACAGCTCGATCTACGACGCGCTGGCGCGCATGACCCAGGACTGGTCGATGCGCGTGCCGCTGATCGACGGCCAGGGCAATTTCGGCTCGATGGATCCCGATCCGCCAGCGGCGATGCGCTACACCGAAGCGCGACTTGCCCGGGTGGCCAATGCCTTGCTCGACGACATCGACAAGGACACGGTCGACTTCCAGCCCAATTACGACGCTTCGGAGCGCGAGCCGCAGGTCCTGCCCGCACGCTTCCCGAACATCCTCGTCAACGGCGCCGGCGGCATCGCGGTGGGCATGGCGACCAACATCCCGCCGCACAATCTCGGCGAAGTGCTGAAGGCCTGCAAAGCCTATATCGCCAATCCCGGGATCACGATCGACGAGCTGATCGAGATCGTGCCCGGTCCGGACTTCCCGACCGGTCCTTTGATCCTCGGCCAGGCCGGCGCGCGCAGCGCCTATCATAGCGGCCGCGGCTCGATCATGATGCGCTCGCGCCACGTCGTCGAGACGAAGCGCGGCGACCGCCAACAGATCGTGCTCACCGCCATCCCCTACCAGGTCGGCAAGAACGGCCTGGTCGAAAAGATCGCCGAAGCCGCCAAGGACAAGCGCATCGAGGGCGTCTCCGACATTCGCGACGAGTCGAGCCGCGAGGGCGTCCGCGTCGTCATCGAGCTGAAGCGCGATGCCACCCCCGACGTCGTCCTCAACCAGCTCTGGCGCCACACGCCGGCGCAGACCAGCTTCCCGGCCAATATGCTCGCGATCCGCGGCGGCCGCCCCGAGACGCTCAACCTGCGCGACATCATCGAGGCGTTCGTCAAGTTCCGCGAGGAAGTGATCACCCGCCGTGCCAAGTTCGAGCTCAACAAGGCGCGGGACCGGGCCCATATCCTGCTTGGCCTCGTCATCGCCGTCACCAACCTCGACGAGGTGGTGCGCATCATCCGCGGCGCCGCCTCGCCGGCCGATGCCCGCGCCGCCTTGCTCGCCCGCGAATGGCCGATCGAGGAGATCGCGCCGTATATTGCGCTGGTCGAGGCGATCGAGAGCGTCGGCGAAGCTTCCACCTATCGCCTCAGCGACGTCCAGGTCCGCGCGATCCTGGATCTCCGCCTGCACCGCCTGACCGCGCTCGGCCGCGATGAGATCGGCGGCGAATTGAAGGATTTGGCCACCTCGATCGGCGAATTGCTCGAGATCCTCGGGAATCGCGCCCGCCTCTACGAGGTGATGGTGGAGGAGTTCGACGAGATCGAAGCGGCCTATGCGACCCCGCGAGTCACCGAGATCGCCCCTGCCGCTGACGGCATCGACGACGAGGACCTCATCGAGCGCGAGGACATGGTCGTCACCGTGACCATGGAAGGCTATATCAAGCGTACCCCGCTCGACACCTTCCGCGCCCAGAACAAGGGCGGCAAGGGCCGCGCCGGCATGGCAACCAAGGACGAGGATGCGGTCACGCACCTGTTCGTCACTTCGACCCACACCCCGGTCCTGTTCTTCTCGACCGAGGGCAAGGTCTACCGCATGAAGGTGTGGCGCCTTCCCGAGGGCGGACCCGCCACGCGCGGAAGGCCGATGATCAACCTGCTGCCGCTCGCGCCGGGCGAGACGATCTCGACCGTGTTGCCGCTCCCCGAGGACGAGAATGAATGGAGCGCGCTCCACGTCATGTTCGCGACCGCCAAGGGTTCGGTGCGGCGCAACTCGATGGATGCGTTCACCAACATCCGCACCAGCGGCAAGATCGCGATGCGGTTCGAGGAAGGGTCGGAAGACCGGCTGATCGGCGTCTCGCTCTTGACCGAGGATGACGACGTCTTGCTCGCCACCAAGCAGGGCAAGGCGATCCGCTTCGCCGCCACCGACGTGCGCGAATTCCAGAGCCGCGATTCGACCGGCGTGCGCGGCGCCCGCCTCGCCGAGGGCGACGAGGTCATCTCGATGTCGGTGCTGCGCGGCTTCGACGCGACGCCGCAGGAGCGCGAAGACTACCTGAAGGCCGCGCCGTGGAAGGAAGGCGACCGCGAGATCACCCTCTCGCCCGAGCGGATGGCCGAGTTCGAAGCGGCCGAGCAGTTCGTGCTCACCGTCACCGCCAACGGTTACGGCAAGCGCACCTCGGCCTACGAATATCGCCGCACCAACCGCGGCGGCCAGGGCATCACCAACATCGTCAGCTCGGACCGCAACGGACCGGTCGTGGCGAGTTTCCCGGCGAGCAGTGGCGAGCAGCTGATGCTGGTCACCGACCAGGCCAAGCTCATCCGCACCACGGTCGGCTCGGTCCGCGTCACCGGCCGCAATACCCAGGGCGTGATCCTCTTCCGCGTCGCCGACAACGAACATGTCGTCTCGGCCGCGCGCATCGAGGAGAGCGAAGAGGAAGCCGAAGCCGTCGTGGACGTCGCCGACCAGACGCTGCAGGCCAGCGACGCGGTAATCGAGGGCACCACCGAAGAATAGCCGCGTCTTATCGAGGGCATTTCTAACGCAGTCCGGATTTGAGCCATGGGAGAGGTCGGCATCAATTTAGCCGCCTCTCCCTTTTCGTTTCGATGGGCGCCTAGTCAGCCGGTCCAACGGAACGCTCGTCTCTCACAGCCCGAAACGTTTTCCCCCGAGCTTTCTCTTGCAGACAGGTTTTGGTTCTGTTATTTCTGTCTTTACAGAAAGGACGGCCCTTGAGTTCACTCGATCATCCCGACGCAAAAGCCTTCATCCTCCACTGGGGTGAGATGGGTACGCAATGGGGAGTGAACCGCTCGGTATCGCAAATACATGCCTTGCTTTATCTGTCGGCGGTTCCGCTGGCGGCGGACGAGATCGTCCAGGCACTCGGGCTCGCCCGCTCGAACGTTTCGACGGCGATGCGCGAACTGCAGAGTTACGGCATTGTACGGCGTGTTCATGTTGAGGGGGATCGGCGTGATCACTTCGTAGCCGAAACCGACCTTTGGGAGATGCTCACGCGGATCGCGGCCCAGCGGAAACGGCGTGAGATTGATCCGACCATCGCTTTTCTCGGCGAACTCGCTGCCCGTCTCAAGGAGGATGGCTCGGCACCTCCGGTGCTCCGCGAACGGATTACGCGGATGCACGAATTCATTTCCACACTGGGCACTTGGTACGAGCAGGTGCGCAGCCTGCCCAAGCCGACACTCGTCGCCCTGATGAAGCTGGGCGGCAAGGTCGCTCGCTTCATTCCTAGTAGCACGAAGGGCTGACTCGGCCCCGGCGCTCTCGCGCCCGCCGCTCTACGTCTGTTAGTTTCTGTTTTTACCGAAGCAACCGAAGGAAAGGAAAAGACAATGGTGGAAGTTGCCTATGCTCTGTATCTTCTGATCACAATCGGAATCACGATCTGGGTGGCGCGCACTCTGTCGCGTAACGGCATCGTCTTCCTCGTCCAGTGTTTCGGCCAAAATGACGAGCTTGCGCGCTCGACCAACCATCTGCTCGTCGTAGGCTTCTATCTCGTCAACATCGGCTTCATCACGCTGACGTTGAGCATCGGCGCAGAGCCCACCACCATGCCGGAAGCGATCCGCTTCCTCAGCAGCAAGGTCGGCCTAGCGGTCGTCGTCCTGGGGGCCATGCACTTCTTCAATATGTCGGCGATCGCCCATTTCGGCCGTAAGGTGAACCAGTGGCTCGACGCGGCCTATCCTGCGGCAGCATGAGCGGTGGGGGGGCGGTCCGCCGCCCTCCCTTCTCTTCCTTACCTGCGCCTCCCATCGATGTTTAAAGGAGGAAAGGATGACCTACGATCCTCGCGCCATGGACTGGTCGCCCTCCACCACGATTGCCGCGTCGCTGGCCAGCGGACCGATTTTCCTCGTCTCGTTGGGCGCGGCCACGCTCTACCGCGAGATCCCAAAGCCAATCGAGATCGAGTTCCTCCAGGCGGTCGCACTTCTAATGCTCGCTGTGCCGGCGAGTATAGTCGGGCTGTTTCTCTCGTTGCTCCCCAACCTCTTTGGGACATTCGCTTTGCAGAGTTTGGGCGGGCGTGTGGCTCTGACCCGCGCCGTCCCCATCTGGATCGCGGTCGGCGGCGGTATCGGCTGGGTGATCGCATCTCTATTAGGTGCATTGGACAATCCCAATGTCACCTTTGCGCTGGTCTTCACCTCGGCTGCCTGTGCCTATATCTGCCGCCGCGGCGTTCAATGGAACTAAGCTTGGACGGGTGGCAAAATGCCTGGGCCTCTTTCGGCTTTGGCAAGCGCTGCGGGTTGCGGGCGCCGGGGACTGATCCGCTGCCCACCGTTCGCTGGCCGGTGATCGAAGGAAGCGATCCGCCCGAAGCTTTGGGCTGAGCCTCTCGAAGTCCCTGACCTTTCTGAACGTCAGAAGAGCGGAAGATTAGGAAACCTTTCGGCAGGCCCAGGCGAGCGGAGGCAGGCGCCCCGGGCTTTCCTCATGGAGCGCGACGGCCTATCGGACGGCCCATGACGAAACAGGTGCATATCATCGGCGGCGGGCTCGCCGGGTCCGAGGCCGCGTGGCAGCTCGCCCAGGCGGGCGTGAAGGTGAAGATCAGCGAGATGCGCGGATCGGGCGAGATGACGCCCGCCCACCAGACGGACGGCCTCGCCGAACTGGTCTGCTCGAACAGCTTCCGCAGCGACGATGCCGAGAACAATGCCGTCGGCCTGCTCCATGCCGAGATGCGCGCCCTGGGCTCGCTGATCATGGCCGCGGCCGACCGCCACAAGGTGCCGGCGGGCTCGGCGCTGGCGGTCGACCGTGACGGCTTCTCGGCCGAGGTAACCGAGACCCTGCGCGCCCACCCCAATGTCGAGATCGTGCGCGAGCGGATCGACGCTTTGCCCGCGGATCCGTCGACGCCGGTGATCGTCGCGACTGGTCCACTCACGGCCGCGCGGCTGGCGGAGTCGATCGGCACTGCGACCGGCAGCGATCACCTCGCCTTCTTCGACGCCATCGCTCCGATCGTGCACCGCGACTCGATCGACATGGACATCTGCTGGATGGCGTCGCGCTGGGACAAGGTCGGCCCCGAGGGCGACGGCAAGGATTATATCAACTGCCCGATGACCAAGGAGCAGTATCTCGCCTTCCACCAGGGCCTGCTCGACGGCGAGAAGACCGAGTTCCGCGACTGGGAGAAGGACACGCCTTACTTCGAAGGCTGCATGCCGATCGAAGTGATGGCCGAGCGCGGCGTCGATACGTTGCGCTTTGGGCCGATGAAGCCGGTTGGTCTCGACGATCCCAAGACTGGCCGCTGGCCCTATGCGGTCGTCCAGCTCCGTCAGGACAATGCGCTCGGCACCTTGTGGAACATGGTCGGTTTCCAGACCAAGTTGAAATATGCCGAGCAGGTCCGCCTGTTCCGCACCATACCGGGGCTCGAAAATGCCGAGTTCGCGCGGCTCGGCGGCCTTCACCGCAACACGTTCATCAATTCACCCGAGCTGCTCGACGGCAAATTGCGCCTCAAGAAGGCGCCGCACATCCGCTTTGCCGGCCAGATTACCGGCTGCGAGGGCTATGTTGAATCCTCGGCAATGGGCTTGATCGCAGGGCGCTTCGCCGCGGCCGAAATCCGCGGCGTGGAAATTCCTCCTCCGCCGCCGACGACCGCCTTGGGCGCCCTTCTCAGCCACATCACCGGCGGCGCCGAGGCGCAGACCTATCAGCCGATGAATGTGAACTTTGGGTTGTTTCCGCCGATCGAGGGCAAGACCAAGAAGAAGGAGCGCAAGGGCCTTTACACCGCCCGCGCCCGCGCGGCGCTAAGCGAATGGCAGGCGGGCTTGGGCGCCTAAGCCACGGTCACATTGCGTCGCGGCTGGCGAGCCACGGCCGCAACAGAGCGAGATAGGCTTCCGGATTGTCGCCCATGGCGAGATGCGCCGCGGCCGGTATTTCGCGGAACGTCGCGCCCGGAACCTCACGTGCGAAACCCGCGACCGTCGCCGGCAGCGCCTCGTCATGCTCGCCGGCCACGAACAGGGTGCGGCGACCGTCTAGCTGATCGAGCAGGTGGCGACCGTCATAATCTCTGAGCGTGCCGCTCGCCGTGAATTCTGCTCGCCCCCACATATAGCGATAGACGTCCTCGCTGAAGCTGCGCGGCAGGGCCGCCTTATAGGCGGCTATCGGCGGCGGCGGATCGGTGAGATGGACGTGGCGCGCATAGAAAGCGTCGGTCGCCGCCGCGCAGGCTTCGGCCGGCGCCCTCCCCTCGCCGTCGCAGGCATAAAGCAGATCGCGCGTCGCCGGCGGCATCCGGTCCTTCAGCACGCGCGCATCACGCAGCCAGATGTCGGTCGAGACGAGCAGTGACTGGAGGACGGCGCTGGCCATTTCGCGCGGTCGGCGGGCCGCATATTCGAGCGCGACCGTGCCGCCCCAGCTGGCGCCGAGCACATGCCAGCGCGGTACGTCGAGCGCCGCCCGGATCGCGTCCAGCTCGGCGACGAATCGCGGCACCGTCCAATTGGCCGGATCGGCGGGATGGTCGGAGCGTCCGCTGTCGAGCTGGTCGTAGAGGATGACGGCGCGCTCGTCGGCCAGCGCGGTCGCGTTGAGGAAATACCAGTGCGAGCTGCCCGGGCCGCCGTGGAGCAAGACGATCGGCGGCCGGGGCCCCTGGAGATCGCCGTTGATCCGCACATAGACCCGCCCGCCCGGCACCGCGATCATCTCCTCGCGATCGGGTCGGAGGCGGATGTCGGGATGGATCGGTCCGACCTTGCCAAAGGCCGGAGCGGCGAGCGCCGCGGCCCCGGCGGCTAGGAGGGTGCGGCGGGTGAGGGCCAATCCGGCGTTGCTGGTCATGGATCCAACCTGCCCGTCCCGCGCCGCCCTTGCAATCGTCGCGGCTGCGCTCAACAGGCGCATTTTTTCCGCGCCGGCTTGGGCTTGGTCGCAGCATATTCGGCCGGGCTGAGCGCGCCGTTGCGATCGCCATCGGCCTTGGCGAACTTTTCGGCGGTCTTCACCGACCACTCCTCGAAGCTCAGGCTGCCGCTGCCGTCCGCGTCGAGCTTGGTGAAAGCCTTGCGGCGCGGCTCGAGCAGTTCGGCGCGCGTGATGCGGCCGTCCTCGTCCTTGTCGGCGCGGGCGAAGCGCTTCTC
>JAFAEZ010000117.1 GCA_023423775.1 Pseudomonadota bacterium | reverse complement strand
GCTCGATGCATTGCCCCTGTCGAAAATCACGCGGTCGCAGGCCTACAAGGTTCATGCTAGCGAGACATTCGACAAGGATACTCTCACCGTCTACGAGCGCGCGTAATGTTCACTGGCATTGTCACCGACATCGGCGAGATCGTCGGCTTCACGCCGACGGCGCAGGGGCAGCTCCACCGCCTGCGCATTGCCTGCAGCTATGACCAGACCACCATTGCCGATGGCGCCTCGATCGCCTGCAACGGCGTCTGCCTGACGGTGGTCGCCTCCGGCGTCGCAGGCGGCAAGGACTCTGAGCAACGTACCTGGTTCGACGTCGATGCCGCCGCGGAGACGCTGGCGCTGACGACCGCAAATCGCTGGAAGGTCGGAACGAAGCTCAATCTCGAGCGGGCGCTGAAGATCGGCGACGAGCTCGGCGGCCACATCGTCGCCGGCCATGCCGACGGTGTCGCGACGCTTCTCAGTCGCGAGGACCTGCCCGACATGGCGCGGTTCGAGCTCTCGACGACGCGCGAGCTGGCGCGCTTCATCGCCACCAAGGGCTCGATCACGCTCGACGGCGTCTCGCTGACGGTCAACACGGTGAAAGACACGAGCTTTTCGGTCTTGATCATCCCGCACACGCTGACGGTGACGACGATCGGCGGTTGGAAGGCCGGGGACGAGGTCAATATCGAGGTCGACCTGATGGCCCGCTACGCCGCACGGCTGACGGAAATGAAGTGACGGCAGAGCCGTCATTCCGGGGCGATGCAGAGCATCGAACCCGGAATCTCGAGATTCCGGGTCTGGCGCTCGTGCGCCATCCCGGAATGACGATCTCTTTGAACTTGGCTTACGCCGTGGCGGCGACTACATAACGCGCCGACGACTGTAGAACGGATTGAACGATGGCAGACGCGCGGCGCGCACCCCTGAAGGATCAGACCGACATTTCCGGCGCACGCGCGCTGATCGTCGAGGCACGGTTCTATGACGATCTCCAGGACGCGCTCCTGGACGGCGCGGTCGCTGAGCTGAAGGCCGCCGGCCTGACCCATGACGTCATCACCGTTCCGGGCGCGCTGGAGATTCCGGCGGCGGTCGCCATCGCGATCGACGCGGCTGCGGCGAACGGCAAGCCTTACGACGCCGTGATCGCGCTCGGCTGCGTCATCCGCGGCGACACCATCCATTTCGAGATCGTCTCGCAGGAATCCTCGCGCGCACTGATGGATCTCGCCGTGGCGCGGAAGCTGCCGCTCGGCAACGGCATCCTCACCGTCAATACCGAGGCGCAGGCCTGGACGCGGGCACGCGCCAGCGAGCTCAACAAGGGCGGTGATGCCGCGCGCGCCGCGCTTGCGATGCTGCGCATCAAACGCCGCCTGGCGCAGGCCTGAACCATGGCCGACAACAACAAAAAACCGGCAGGCGCTGCCGAGAAGAAGGCGAACCGGCGCGGTGCGGCACGGCTCGCCGCCGTGCAGGCGCTGTACCAGATGGATATCGCCGGCGCCGGCATCAACGACATCTTCGCCGAATTCGAGAGCCATTGGCTCGGCAACGAGGTCGAGGGCGACACCTACCTGCCGGCGGAGGCTGCGTTCTTTCGCGACGTCGTCTCTGGCGTCGTGCGCGACCAGAAGAAGCTCGATCCGCTGATCGACGAGGCGCTGTCGAAGGGCTGGCCGTTGAAGCGGATCGAGGCGATCCTGCGCGCGGTGCTGCGGGCAGGGGCTTATGAGCTCCAGCATCGCAAGGACGTGCCGGGCCGCGTCGTCGTCTCCGAATATGTCGACGTCGCCAACGCCTTCGTGGACCGCGAGGAGACCGGCATGGTGAACGCGGTGCTCGACCAGATCGGCCGTCAGTTTCGCGGTGACGAGTTCGGGCGGGGGTAATCTCCCGCGAGGGCGGTGAATTCATGCGAGACGGCTGCCCCATACTCCGCTGTCATCACCCGCGAAGGCGGGTGATCCGGTGCGCCGCGGCCAATCGATTTGACACAACCGTCTCTGGAATACTGGATCGCCCGGTCCCGTCTACGCCAAGGCTTCGACGAGGCCTACAATCCCAGGCGCGCCGAAGCTTTAGCGAAGGCGGCAAGCCGGGCGATGACAGTGGAGAGTGGGGTTAGGCTCATGGCAAGCCCGCAAAATCCCTCCGCCGAAGACTCCCTCATCGCGCGCTATTTCAAGCCGCTCGCGACCGATCCCGGCGCGTTCGGGGTGGTCGATGATGCCGCGATCCTGTCGTCATCGGGCGAGGACATCGTCGTCACCACCGATGCCGTCGTCGAGGGCGTCCATTATCTGGCCGCCGACCCGCCCGATACGATCGCCCGCAAGGCGCTGCGGGTGAATCTCTCCGATCTCGCCGCCAAGGGAGCGGTGCCAGCCGGCTTCGTGCTGACGCTGGCGCTGCGGAGCAGGGAGGATGCCTGGCTCCGGCCGTTTGCGGATGCGCTCGGCGAGGACGCAAGGTCCTTCGGCTGTCCGCTGCTCGGCGGCGATACGGTTTCGACGCCAGGGCCGCAGATGATCTCCATCACCGCCTTCGGCCGCGTGCCGCGGGGGCGGATGGTCGGTCGCACCGGCGCACGCCCGGGCGATCTGATCCTGGTGACGGGGACGATCGGCGATGCAGCGCTCGGCCTCGACGTGCTCACGGGAGGCGCAGTGGCCGCCGCGCTTGCGTCCGATCCCGCTGCACGGGATTTTCTGGTCTCGCGCTATCGCGTGCCGCAGCCGCGTAACGCGCTGGCGCAGGCCGTGAGCGATCATGCAAATGCCGCGATGGATGTCTCCGACGGGCTCGCGGGCGATCTCACCAAGCTTTGCGCGGCCTCCGGCGTCTCGGCCACGGTCGGGGTGGCGACCATGCCGCTGTCGGCGGCGGCGGCCGGCCTGATCGCGCGCAAGGTCGTTGGCGTCGAGACCCTGCTGGCCGGCGGCGACGATTACGAGGTGCTGTGCACCGTGCCTCCGGCGCAAAGCGAGGTGCTGATCGCCGCGGGCCAGGCGGCCGGCCTGGCCGTCACGGCCATCGGCACGATCGTCGCGGGCCATGAGCGGCCGCGCTTCCTAAATGGGCAGGGCCAAGAGCTGACCTTGAAGCGGCTGTCCTACAGCCATTTCTAGGAATTGCTCCAAACCGGCATCTTAGTTCTCGGGACTGGCCCAAATACCTGCCGAGATCGGCTGTTTCGGCCTTATCCGGCGTTGCACCCTCAATTTGATTTTGGCAAGCTTGTGACCGACTGGGGCCGCTCCCTTCGGGCTAGGGGGCGGCTTTGTTCAAAATCAAGGCGCCGCACCGCACGACGGACAACAAAAGGCGCCGGGGGTTACATCAAGGATCTGAGGCAAAAATCACATGACAGCATTATGGTTGATAGTGCTCTGCGGAGTGCTTTCCGTCGTCTACGCGATTTGGGCGACGTCTTCGGTGTTGAGCGCGGATGCGGGGTCGCCGCGCATGCAGGAGATCGCAGGCGCAGTCGCTGAAGGCGCACAGGCTTACTTGCGGCGCCAATACACCACGATCGGTCTCGTCGGCATCGTCATCTTCGTGCTGCTTGCCTATTTCCTCGGACTTTATGTCGCGATTGGTTTCGCCATCGGCGCCGTCCTGTCGGGGGCGGCCGGCTTCATCGGCATGAACGTCTCGGTCCGCGCCAATGTGCGCACCGCCCAGGCCGCGACGACCTCGCTCGCCGGCGGCCTCGAGCTCGCCTTCAAGGCCGGTGCGATCACCGGGCTTCTGGTGGCGGGTCTCGCTCTGCTCGGCGTCACCCTCTATTTCGCCTTCCTCGTCCACTCGCTGAAGCTGGCGCCTGATAGCCGGGTCGTCGTCGACGCCCTGGTGGCGCTCGGTTTCGGCGCCTCGCTGATCTCGATCTTCGCCCGTCTCGGCGGCGGCATCTTCACCAAGGGTGCGGACGTCGGCGGCGATCTCGTCGGCAAGGTCGAGGCCGGCATTCCCGAGGACGATCCGCGCAACCCCGCCACCATCGCCGACAACGTCGGTGACAACGTGGGCGACTGCGCCGGCATGGCGGCCGACCTGTTCGAGACCTACGCGGTGACTGCGGTCGCCACCATGGTCCTGGCGGCGATCTTCTTCGCCAAGACGCCGATCCTGGCCAGCATGATGACGCTGCCGCTCGCCATCGGCGGCATCTGCATCATCACCTCGATCATCGGCACCTTCTTCGTCAAGCTCGGGCCGAGCCAGTCGATCATGGGCGCGCTCTACAAGGGCCTGATCGCCACCGGCGTCCTGTCGCTGGTCGGTATTGCGCTCGTGATCCACTACCTGATCGGCTTCGGCAAGCTCGACGGCGTCGACTACACCGGCATGGCGCTGTTCGAGTGCGGCGTGGTCGGTCTCGTCGTCACCGCGCTGATCATCTGGATCACCGAATACTACACCGGCACCGACTATCGTCCGGTGAAGTCGATCGCCCAGGCCTCGGTCACCGGCCACGGCACCAACGTGATCCAGGGCCTCGCCGTCTCGATGGAAGCGACCGCGCTGCCCGCGATCGTCATCATCGCCGGCATCCTGGTCACCTACAGCCTCGCCGGGCTGTTCGGCATCGCGATCGCGACCGCCACCATGCTGGCGCTGGCCGGTATGGTCGTCGCGCTCGACGCCTTCGGTCCGGTGACGGACAACGCCGGCGGCATTGCCGAGATGGCGGGCCTGCCGAAGGAGGTGCGCAAGTCGACCGACGCGCTCGACGCGGTCGGCAACACCACCAAGGCGGTGACCAAGGGCTACGCGATCGGCTCGGCCGGTCTCGGCGCCCTCGTGTTGTTTGCGGCCTACAACCAGGACCTCAAGTTCTTCGTTGCGGACTCCGCGCGCCATCCTTACTTCGCCGGCGTCAATCCGGACTTCTCGCTCAACAACCCCTATGTGGTCGTGGGCCTGTTGTTCGGCGGCCTGTTGCCGTATCTGTTCGGCGCGATGGGCATGACCGCCGTCGGCCGCGCCGCGGGCGCGATCGTCGAGGAGGTGCGGCGTCAGTTCCGCGAGAAGCCCGGCATCATGCAGGGCACCGACAAGCCCGATTACGGCAAGGCGGTCGACCTGCTCACCCGTGCGGCGATCAAGGAGATGATC
>JAFAEZ010000199.1 GCA_023423775.1 Pseudomonadota bacterium | reverse complement strand
CCCGGGGGGGGGGGGCCCCGCCCGCCCCCCCCGCCAGCGCTGAGGAACAATTGAACCACCCGTCCCCGATGCGGCCCGCCGACGCCGACCCGGTCCTGGACCGCCAGAATCTGGCGCGCGACAGTGCCCTGCTCGGCGAATTGTTCGAGCATGCCCCGAGCTTCATCGCGCTCGCTTATGGTGCCGATCACCGCTTCGCCTTCGCCAACCGCGCCTTCCAGGCGCTCGCCGGCGAGACCGACCTCGTCGGCCGGCCGGCGGCGGAGGCGCTCCCACGGCTTGCGGCCCTGGGCTTCCTCGGCCTCGCCGACGAGGTCTTCGCTTCGGGCCGCGTCCATGAAGGACGGGAAGTGGAGATCGCGATCCCCGGAACCGACCCGATCGAGCGGCGCTTCGTCGATTTCAGCTATCGGCCGCTGTTCGACAACGAGGCGATCGTCGGCATCCTCGTCGTCGGCCACGACGTTACCGGTCAGAAGCTGGCGCGCGACGAGGTTACCCTGCTGCGCACCAACCTCATCCATATCTCGCGGCTGAGCGCGATGGGGACGATGGCCTCGACCCTCGCCCACGCGCTCAATCAGCCGCTGACCGCGATCGCCAATTATGTGAGCGGCTGCGAGCCGTTGCTCGCCCGGCCGCGACCCGGGGTGGCCGCCGAGCTCGGCTTCGCGATCGACCAGATCAAGCACAATGCGCTGGAAGCGGGCAATATCATCCGCAGCCTGCGCGAGCTGGCCGGCCGGGATCTCCGCGACGGCGGCATCGTCGACTTGGCCGAGGCCGTCGGCGAAGCGCTGGCGCTGGCCCGGGCGAACCGCGGCGCCCCGGCGCTCGCCTGCCGCGTCGATCTCGGAGCGCTTCGCGCCCGCGGCGATGCGATCCAGCTCCAGCAGGTACTGCTCAACCTCATCCGCAACGCCACCGAAGCCATGCACGGCCGCCCCCACCAGAGCTTGACCATTACGGCGGAACGGCAGGGCGCGATGGTCGAGATCGTCGTCGCCGACACCGGCCCCGGCTTCCCCGACGACGCCTATCACACGGCGTTCGACGCGTTCATGACCACCAGGGAAGGCGCGGTGGGGCTTGGACTGCCGATCTGTCGCACGATCGTGGAGGCGCATGGCGGCCGCATCGCCGCAGAACCCAATCCGGATGGCGGCGCCCGGCTCGTCCTGTCGCTGCCGGCCGCGGATTAGGCTCGGCTCACCACCATCGACAGCACGGCGGGATGGAGCGGGCGGACGAACTGGCAGCCGACGGCGCTGCCGCGCGTCCACGCGACCCGCGCATGCAGCGCCTCGAGGCCGGGCAGCTTCAGCCACACGTCGGTGCCGGATGCGAGCTCGAGATGGGTCGAAGCGCGGAAGCCCTGGGTGGAAAGGTCGAGGATCTGGACGGTGACGCCGGTCGCGCCGCGCTGGCGCAGGCCAGCGCCGATTTCACAATGTTGGCGCTCTTCCTTGCGGCCCGGCGTGGCGGGGATTCCGCTCATCGCCAGCTCGCCGGTCAGTCCTGTCGCACTCGCATCGAACATCGTCACGTCCCTTGGCGATCCCCACCGCCGTTGGAATGAAATCAGCGCGGCGGGGCGATCCCCACCGATTTGGCCCAAACATGGGCGAGGCGCCGCTCCTGCTCGCTAATATCCTCGCTGAGCACGCGCGGACGGCGGAAGCGTTGCTGCGACTGGTTGGAAGTGGGACGGGTGACGTGCACCAGCACCTCGCTCTCGTCGATCTCCTGATGGAATTCGAGCCCGGCCCGGTTGCCGCCGGTCCAGGCGACGCGCGCCGACACGACCGTCTTCCCACGAACGAACACCACGTCGTCGCCGAGCACCAAAGGCTGGCCGAGCTCGATCAGCGCGCCCTTCTGCGAGAGGTCGCGCAGGCGCACGTCCACCTCGCCGGCCGCCGTACGCAGCTTGGCCGCCAGCAGCACGCGCGCGCGTTTCACGCTGCGCTTGCCGTCCATGGTCATGTCGTCAGGCGAATCCGCGTCCATTTTCCCTTGTCGTCTCTCGAATGGCTTGCCTCGTAGATAGGCCGACGGACCTAAATAGAAGTAAACGATGCGGTAGGAGATTGCTGGGAATCGCGCGATCGGCGACGTGCGGATTGACCTCGCGCCGCCGGCCTCTATGGGGCGGGCATGCGCTTCTTTTCGGACAATGCCGCCGCCGCCTGCCCTGAGGTCATGGCCGCTCTGATCGAGGCGAACCGCCTCGAAACCGCTTATGAAGGCGACACGTACAGCGCCCGTCTCGATGCGGCCTTCTCGGCCTTGTTCGAGCGCGAGGTGCGCGCACTATGGATCCCCACCGGCACCGCCGCCAATTCGCTCGCGCTCGCCGCCTTGTGCCCGCCCCATGGCGCGATCCTCTGCCACCGCGACGCGCACATCCAGAATGACGAATGCGGCGCGCCCGAATTCTACACCCACGGCGCCAAATTGATGCTTGCCGAGGGTGACGGCGCCAAGCTCACGCCGGCCAGCGTCGAGGCGCTGCTCGCCACGATCCGCGACGACGTGCACCAGGTGCAGCCGCACGCTTTGTCGATCACCAACGCGACCGAGTATGGCCTCGTCTACACGCCGGCTGAAGTCGCGGCATTGGGCGCCATCTGCAAGGAGCGCGGGCTCGGCTTCCACATGGATGGCGCGCGCTTCGCCAACGCGGTGGCGCGGCTTGGCTGCACGCCGGCCGAGCTTACCTGGAAAGCCGGCGTCGATGTACTGAGCTTCGGCTTCGTCAAGAATGGCGGCATGTCCGCCGAAGTCCTGATCTTCTTCGATACCGCGCTCGCCGACGCCACCCGCTATCGCCGCAAACGCGCCGGCCACCTGCTCTCCAAGGGCCGCTATCTCGCCGCCCAATTGCTGGCCATGCTCGAAAACGACGTGTGGCTGCGCAACGCACGCGCCGCCAATGACGGGGCCGCCCGGCTAGGCGCGGCCGCCGGCGATAGGCTGGTCCATCCGGTCGAGGCCAACGAGCTGTTCCTCAAGGTCACGCCGGCCGAGGCGCAGGCGCTGCGCGACCAGGGCTTCGATTTCTACGATTGGGGCCCGGGGGAGGCGCGCCTGGTGGTGAGTTGGGACCAGCAGCCCGAGCATATCGAGGCGCTGGCCCGAGCGATCGAGGCGCTGTGAGCGAGACCCCGGCGGCGTCCATCAAGTCGCCGGGCGG
>JAFAEZ010000074.1 GCA_023423775.1 Pseudomonadota bacterium | reverse complement strand
AGCCAGGCGCGGCGCCCTTGCACCCGGCCCTCGACCCCCTCGCCGGGCAGCTCGGCGACCTCGTCCAGCGCGGCCGCGGCGACCCCTTCGCTCGACAGACGGCGGCGCAGCGCTTCCGCCAGCGGATGGCGGCTGGCCTGGGCCAAAGCGAGGGCGATCGGCTTGTGCGCCGCGGGGATCGCCAGCGGCTCCTGCACTTCGGGGCGGCCGAGCGTCAAAGTCCCGGTCTTGTCGAACAGCGCGCGGTCGACTTCGGCCAGCCGCTCCAGCGCCGAGCCGTCCTTGATCAATATGCCGGCGCGGCCCAGTGCGCCGGAGGCGACGATCTGCGCCGCCGGCACCGCCAGCCCGAGCGCGCAGGGGCAGGTTATGATCAGTACCGCAACCGCGATCATCAGCGATTCGTGCCAGCCCGCGCCGGCCAGCATCCAGCCGGCGAAGGCGAGCAGGGCGAGCGTGTGCACGGCCGGGGCGTAGAAGCGGGCGGCGCGGTCGGCGATGCGGACGTAGCGCGACTTGGTCTGCGCCGCATTGTCCATCAACCGCGCGATATCGGCGATCACTGTGTCGGGACCGGCGGCGGTCACCCGCACGGTGACCGGGGCGCCGAGATTGAGCGTGCCGGCATGGACCGCCGTCCCGGGCGACGCCGGCTGCGGCGCGCTCTCGCCGGTCAGCAGCGACAGGTCGAAGCTGGTCGTGCCGGCCTCGATCACGCCGTCGGCGGCGAGCCTTTCGCCCGAGGCGACCAGCATCACCATGCCGGGTTCGATCCGGGCGGCGTCGTGCCAGCGGCTGGACCCGTCCGGCTGGACGACCAGCGCGCCCTTCGCGGTCTGGCGCAGCAGGGCGGTGACGGCGTCGCGGGCGCGGTCGCGCATCACGCTGTCGAGGACGCGGCCGATCAGCAGGAAGAAGAGCAAGCTCACCGCGCCGTCGAAATAAGCGTGCGGCCCGCTGACGAACGTCTCGAACAGGCTCATCGCCGTGACGAGGATCACGCCGATCGCGATCGGCACGTCCATATTGGTGCGGCCGTGGCGGAGCGCCGTCCAGGCCGAGGTGAAGAAGGGCCAGCCGGCATAGGTCACCGTGGGAATGGCGATCAGCGCCGAGACCCAGTGGAAGAGATCGCGGGTTGCGCCGGTCGCACCCGACCACACCGAGACCGACAGCAGCATGATGTTCATCATCGCGAAGCCGGCCACCGCCATCCGGCGCGCGAGCCGCTTGCTCTCTCCCGAATCCTCGCGGGTCATTTCGGGCGAGAGCGGCTCGGCGATGAAGCCGATCCGCTCGATCTCGGCCAGCAGGCGCGGCTGGTCGAGCGTCGCCTCGTGCGCGATCCGAACCCGCTTGGCGGTGAAATTGACGCGCGCCGCCGCAATCCCCTGCACCGCCGCCAGCCCGTTCTCGAGCTTGGAGATGCAGCCCGCGCAGCGCAGCGACGGCACAGCGAACAGGCTCTCCGCCAGCGCGGCTTGCGCCGTGGCCCTGACCGGCGCGGTCACAGCGCGTCCCCGATCATGCGAAAGTCGCGGCCGTCGCGGGTGGCCGTGATGTGGACGATCCAGCGGCCCGCCGGCAGCGGGGTGGCGGCCTGGTAGACGCCCGGGCTGACCTCGTGGAAGCGGAGCGCGACGTCGGCCTCGCGGCCCACCGGGTGGCGGGCGATCGCCGACACTTCTGCGCCGGCAAGCGATCCGCCTTCGATGCTTGCGACCAGCAACGGCCGCCTCTGCGCGTCGAGCGTCAGCTCGCCGCTCCAGCCCGCCGCCTGCTGGGCCCGCGCCTTGGCGAGCCAGCCATTATATTTCTGGCTCGCCACATAGGAATTGTCGACGACGATGCCGCCGAAGGTGCGGGTGGCGAAGGTCGCCATGATCAGGTTGACCGTGATGATGACGCCGAAAAAGGCGAGCATCGAGATCAGCATGTGCCGACCGGTGAAGCGCTTGGTCATGGTCTGGTCTCCGGCCGTTCGAAACTGGCGTCCTCGCTGTCGCTGCCGCCCTCGGCGTCGAGCGCGCGGACCGTGAAGCGGAACGGCTCGCGCTGCGGCCCGGCAGCCGGTGCGGCGACGAACAGGCGGGTCTTGGCGACCGCGTCGGGCGCTGCCTCGATCGTCACGGTGCGCCGCGCCGCGTCGCGCGATCCGTCGGCAGTCCACATCACCGCGCCGTCCAGGCCCTCGAGTTCGATCGCGAAGCTGCGCGGCCGCGCCTGCATGTTGCGTACGCTGATCGTGAAATTGTTGCGGATGCCGCCGTCCGAGAGCTGGACATAGACCGGGTTGCGGTCCTGGCTCGCGTTGAGATCGATCCGCTGGCGGGTGCCGAGCGCGAACAGCATCGCCACGCCAATCGCCGCCCACACGCCGAAATAGAGCAGGGTGCGCGGCCGGAACAGGCTCTTGCGTAGCGGCGGCGCGGTGCCGCCGGCCGCCTCGATCCTGGCATTTTCGAGCGTCGTATAGTCGATAAGGCCGCGCGGGCGGCCAACCTGGGTCATCACCCGGTCGCAGGCGTCGATGCACAAGGAGCAGGTGATGCAGCCGATCTGCTGACCTTCGCGGATGTCGATGCCGGTCGGGCACACCGCGACGCAGGCGTTGCAGTCGATGCAGTCGCCGAGACTGAGGTCGGCGAGCGTCGCCTTCTTCGTGCCGCGCGCGCGTGGCTCGCCGCGCCAGTCCTTGTAGGTGACGATCAGCGACTTCTCGTCGATCATCGCGCCCTGGATGCGCGGCCACGGGCACATGTAGATGCAGACCTGCTCGCGCAGCAGTCCGCCGAATATGTAGGTGGTCGCGGTCAGCACCCCGATCGCGCCATAAGCGGCGAGCGGCGCGTCGAGATCGACAAGCCGTTCGAGCAGGGTCGGCGCGTCGGCGAAATAGAAGATCCAGGCGCCGCCGGTGAGCAGGCCGATCGCCAGCCAGATCGAATGTTTCAGCACGCGCCGGGCGATCTTGTTCGCGCCCCACGGCGCCTTGGCGAGGCGGATCTGGGCGTTGCGGTCGCCGTCCACGAACCGCTCGACATGCTGGAAGAGGTCGGTCCAGACCGTCTGCGGGCAGGCATAGCCGCACCAGGCGCGGCCCACCGCCGACGTCACCAGGAACAGGCCGATGCCGGCCATGATCAGCAGGCCGGCCACGTAATAGAATTCGTGCGGCCAGATCTCGATCGAGAACATGTAGAAGCGGCGGTTGGCGAGATCGATCAGCACCGCCTGGTCGGGCGCATAGGGACCGCGGTCCCAGCGCAGCCATGGGGTGACGTAATAGATGGTCAGGGTCACCGCCATGACCAGCCATTTCAGGCGGCGGAATGTGCCGTCCACCGCCTTGGGATAGACCGGTTCCCGCTTGGCGTAGAGCTTGCGCTTTCCTCCCTCTCCCGCCCGCGGGAGAGGGCCGGGGTGAGGGGGCGAGTGCGGCCCGGGGGGGGGCGTGGCCCGCGCGCCCCCCCCCCCCCCCCCCACAGC
>JAFAEZ010000063.1 GCA_023423775.1 Pseudomonadota bacterium | reverse complement strand
CGCCGGCGGGCGTGTGGATGCGTCAGCTTGGAAAGCTTGCAGAAGGGAAGAGCATGGACGCGACGCTTCTCTGGCCAAGGCTCGCGATCTTCGTGCTGCCGCTCCTTCTCCTCGGGAGCCTGACGTCGGGCGACCTCGGGCGGATCGGACCGCCGTCTTCACCCGAGCCGGCAAGGCCCCCCGCGCCCGTTACGCTCCAAACCCTGCTGAAGCAGGAGCCGGTTCCCGTGGTCGCACCCGAGGTCATTCCGGACATCCCTGAGGACAAGGCCCGAGCCATCAACGCGTCGATCCCATTTTCGAGCGGGCCCAACCCGTCCGCTGCGCCTTATCATCTCATGGCGCGAGGCGATGATCGCGAACGCGCCGTCGACTGCCTTGCCGCCGCCATGTGGTACGAGGCCGGGGCCGACTGGGAGGGACAACGCGCGGTCGCGCAGGTCGTCATGAACCGCGCGCGGCATCCTGCCTTCCCCAAGTCGGTCTGCGGAGTCGTGTTCCAGGGTTCCGAGCGTGACACCGGGTGCCAGTTCACGTTCACCTGCGATGGCGCGATGGCCCGGATCCCACCCGAGGCGCTCTGGCGCAGAACGAGGGCCAGCGCGATCGAAATGCTCGAGGGACGCGTCTTCGCGCCGGTAGGTCTCGCCACCCATTATCATACCAACTGGGTCGTGCCTTATTGGAATGCCCGGATGGAGAAGATCGCGGCCGTCCGCACCCATCTCTTCTTTCGCTGGCCGGGAAGCTGGGGAAAGCCCCTGGCCTATCGAGCAAAGCCGGCCTTGACCGAATCTGTGATCGCTCGCCTGGCGTCCCTCTCAGCTGCGCATCGCTTGGTTGCAGGCCTCGCGGACCCGGCGGGGCCCGCACTCGAATATGCATCAGGGGCGGACACCCGGGTGCTTGCGGGGGATGCGCGTCCGTTCGAGGCGCGGGAGGTGCGCGGCGGAAGGCTGCTCCTGGCCGACGAAGGGGAAGGGATCTTCCTGCTCGCGCTCCAGCCTGGAACTCAATCGGGCACTTACGCGCTTGCGGCCGCCGATCTCTGCGGCACTCGGTCCGCATGCCGGGTTCTCGGCTGGCCCACCGCGCCGCTCGTGCCGAACTCGATTCCAGAGCCGGGAAGCGAGGGAAAAGGGCTCGGCTTTCACTTCATTCGGCGCAACGGCCAGGACCATGTCCGGTGGGACTGTCAGCGCTACGAGCGGCCGTCGCCGGAGCAATGCCTGAATGCTCCGGGCTGGAAGATGCAGCGTGCCTTGTGAGCCAGGATGGCGAGCCGGCCCGGCGGATCTCGATAGGGCGAAGGAGGAGCGAATGGCGGGGGAGTTGAGCGAATTGCGGGCAGCGGGGGTCGCAACGCCAGAGCCCGATCTCATTTACGATGTCGGCCTCCACTTGGGCGAGGACACGGCTTACTATCTGGCTCTGGGCTACCGCGTCGTCGCCTTCGAGGCCAATCCCGATCTGGTCGAGCACTGTCAACGCCGCTTTGCAGCCGAAAGAGCCAATGGCCGGCTGGTGATTGTCGGAGGGGCGATCGCTCCAGCCGGGTCCCCGCCTACCGTGACCTTCTACCGCAACGTGAAGTCGGTCTGGGGGACCATATCGGCCGACTGGGCGGAGCGAAATGCGAAGCTCTTCCGCGGTAGCACGACGATCACGGTGCCGACCGTCGATTTCGGGGACTGTCTCGCCCGCCATGGCGTCCCCCACTTCCTGAAGGTTGACGTCGAAGGCGTCGATGGGCTGGTCATCAAGACTGCCTGCGCCTTGGAGAACGGGCCCGCTTTTATTTCAATGGAGTCGGAGAAAGTGGATTTCAATCGGCTCGTGAGCGACATCGACCAGCTCTGCGATGCAGGCTATTGCGGCTTCAAGATCGTTCAGCAGGCCTCGATCCCCGGCTCCGTCGTCAAGGTAAATACCCTTAGTGGCGACAGCCTGCGTTACCGTTTTGAGAAGCATTCGTCCGGGCCATTTGGCGACCAGCTTCCGGGCCCCTGGCTCGATCGAGACCAAACGATCGAGCGTTATCGCGGCATTTTCAGGAGCTATCGGCTGATCGGTGACACTTCCCTGCTGGGCCGCTATGCGCGCATCGTCACGAAGCCGGCCGAGAAGATATTCCGGACAGGGCTACCCGGATGGCACGATCTTCACGCGCGACGCGCCTAGCGCGCCATCGCGCGCCGGGCCGCTCCCATGGGCCCGCCGTCAGGCGGTCGCTTTGGATCGTCCCGGCTTTCGCGATCGGCGCGCTTGCCCCACCGCAGCCCATCGAGCTCGCCAAGCCGATAGACTGCGCATTGGCTTCCAGCTGTTTCATCCAGCAATATTTCGATCATGATCCAGGGCCCGGAGCTCGAGACTTCAGATGTGGGTCCCGCTCCTATGATGGACATGACGGCGTCGACATCAGAGTGCCCGACATGGCGACATTGCGGCGGGGGGTGGGGATAATCGCGTCCGCTCCCGGAATTGTACGCAACATCCGCGACGGCGAGGAAGAGCGCTTTCCCGGATCAGAGGGGCCGCCCGCGCCGAAAGGACGCGAGTGCGGCAACGGCGTCGTGATTGCGCACGCCGGCGGCTGGGAGACGCAATATTGCCATATGAGGCGTGGCTCGGTGACGGTGCGGCCGGGTCAGGCGGTATCTGCGGGCGAACGCCTGGGTTTCGTCGGTCTCTCCGGCGACACCCAATTCCCCCACCTTCATTTCTCGGTGCGGCAGGGCGCGACCAAGGTTGATCCCTTCGCTTATGGGCAGGCGCGGGACAGCTGCGGGAGCGCAGTTTCGCTTTGGTCGCGGGCGGCCGGAACGGAGATGCGCTACGAGCGCGCCCAGATACTGAATGCCGGCTTTGCCTCAGGGCCGGTTTCCATGCGCGAAGTGGAGGACGGAGCCTTCGCCACGGTCGCCACGAGGCGCGACCCGATCGTCTTTTATGCGCGCGCGATCGGCCTCGAGGCGGGGGACGTCCTGCGCCTCACCGTCCTCGCGCCCGGGGGGGATCCGCTCGTCCGCGACGACACGCCGATCGATCGTCCAATGGCGCAATATCTCGCTTATGCGGGACGCAGGAGCCCGGCGTCCGGATGGGCGCGGGGTCGCTATGTGGGGCGGTGCGAGGTGCTGCGACACGGCAAGGTGCTGACAGTTGGGGAGCGCACGCTCCTGCTCGAATGAAGAACGGCCGGAGCCTGTACAATTCACGCGGGAGCTCCCGCGGCGAGGCGGCGCGATCGCTGCTATGAGGAACCTTTACTGACTGCGAGCATGATCGCGGGACTGTTCATTCCACGCGCAGCGTCTCGTCGCCTGTGGGGGCGAGGCCGGCGGGGTCTTGGCCCTACCTGGATTCGATAGGGCGCCCGTCGAACGCCGAATGGAGGCCGTCTGCCGCGCAGGCCGGCAATTGCTCCGTCTCGCCGAAAAGAAGCGGAGCGCAGCCCTCGCGCCCGAAAATCTGCTCGACCTTGCGGTATATGGTCGATCGCCCGATCCCGAGGGCCTGGGCTGCGGCTGCCCGGCTTCCGCATACCAGCAGGGCATGGTCGATTGCAGCAGCCTCGATCTCGGCCAAGGTCAGGAGATGGCCGTCGGAGCGGACTAAGGGGAGGGAGTCGTCTATTAGATCTCGTCTTGTGTCGAGGATTTCTCTATTGAAGTCGAGCGAGAAAGCGGACCGATCTGACGCAGCCATGAGCGTCTCCCCTGCCGAACGAATGGTGATCATACGCTTGCCCTCCGAGTCTTTCTCGTACCATGGAGAGCGCGGTAACTACAACCGCGAAATATATACATATCAGCATCGTCAATCCCTAAGCGGAGACAGTCTGACAGTGCGGAGTCCTAAGTATATCTACCGAAAGTTTAGAAGTTCAATCACCAGTAGACTGTGAAAGATGCGCGATCCCGTCAGAAGGTTGAGGCTTCTTGGCCTGAAGGAGGCTCCCCACTCCACGCCCTTCTTCGAGCCACGGGCTCGCGAAAGGGGCCATGGTCAATGCGGCGCTCTGATTCTTCGCGATGCGGCCGCAGGCGGAGGTTGATTTCGCTCGCGAGACTGGCTGGCTACTCGACATGCGAGTCCGGGCCGTCCGGCGTCGGGGAGGATCATGGGATGATCGGAGCGAGGACGTCGATGGTTTCGCGGCTGCGGCGACATCTTCCGTTCTCGACAGATCTTGACCGCAAGGCTTGCTTTCTTGCTCGGCGACCGCGCACGCCACCGCTCGGAGCGGAGCATGTGCGGAGGCCCGTAAGGGGGGGCTCTCGGGCTGGAGCCCGCCGCCGATAATCAGTCTTTCGGCGCCAAAGGATGCGACCAATCAGATGAACCAGGCGGCCGAGACGTCCGAGGCCGAATGCACTCCGAGGATCGTCACGACGGGTCCGGCGGGCCCCCAGCTCACCGTCACCCCGTCATGCGGGTTGCCGTTGTCGATGATGACGGCATTGCTCAGCGAATATCCGGGCGGAATGTCGATCCGGTCGCCATGCGAATATTTGAAATCGAGGATGATGTTCTCGAAGCCCGTGGCGTCGATACGGAACACGTCCTTGCCGCTGCCGCCTTTCATGACGTCGATCTCACCGCCCCCTGTCAGGCGGTCGTTGCCGCTTCCGCCGAAGAGGAAATCGTTGCCATGGCCGCCGTTGATCGTATCGTTGCCGGGGCCTCCGAAAGACCGATCGTCGCCAGCGCCGGAGCGCAGGAGGTCGTTGCCTGTTCCGCCCTTGAGGAAGTCGTTGCCGTTGCGGCCTTCGAGGATATCGTTCCCGCCGCGACCATGTATTTTGTCGCCCTTGCTGGTCCCGGTCAGAATATCCGGTCCGGACGTCCCCTTGATGGGCTTTCCCATGCCAACCTCCTATGAGCATCGTTAGAAGCTAACAGCGCTGCATCATATAGCGGATGCAAATTTGAGCCTAGTGGGGTCTATAAATGGGACGTTCTGAACTGACGTTTGCAAACAACTACTTGCCAACGTCTTATGCGAGTCTGGTGAAGCAGGCTTGTCTGGCCGGTCAGGAATCGGGGGGCGCCGGGCGGTCGAAGGCAACTGCTTTGCCGTGCGGAGCGGCCGCATTCTTCCCGATCGGGCAATCCTCGCCCGGCGCCGGTGAAGCCAATGGCAGGATCGGGAATTTCAGCTCCGTGGCTTGACCGTACGGGCTCGGCCGGGCTCGCGCTTGGCGCCCGCGGCCTTCGACTCACTCGTGGCCTTCGTCCAGCGCGACGTGGTTCGGCCCAGGCCGAGCGCGCGCGCCATGTCGCCGCGCTGCTTGGAGTAGCTCGGGGCCACAAAGGGGTAGTCGATCGGCAGGCCGTAATCTTCACGATATTGCTCGATCGAAAGTCCATGCGTCATGCGGAGGTGTCGTTTGAGGGTCTTCTGCTTGCGACCGCATTCCAGGCAGATGAGATGGTCCGGCTTGACCGACGCGCGGATGGAGACGGCCGGCGTTTTCGCCACCGGCTCGACGGTCCTGGTCTCGCCCAGCTCGAGAAGGGCCTCGTGGACCTCGTGGATCACCTTGCGCAGATCGCTCACGGCAACGCTGTTGTTCGATACATGGGCGGCGACGATGTCCGCCGTCAGGTTGATAAGATTGGCCTCTTCCATGCTTACTCCGCAAAGCTACTCTTAATGGATCATCGAGGTCTCGAAAATGTCCCGCATGTTTACAATGAATGAGGCGGTTGGCAAGTCTCTGTTAATAGGCCTGCTGTTAATCTCAAAAGTTGAGCCTGATGCGTCTGATCGACGCATAATTGTGTTCGCTGTTCTCGACTTTCGATATGCGTCATTGATTAACAACCATTTTCACCAAGGGGCCCGCGGGTCTGAAGTTAGTTCCCGTCGCCTTCTTCGCGAAGCGCGCCGTACCGTCTCCCCTACGGAGGGATTGCTCTAGTCGGTATCGGTGCGGCGCCAAGAGGCCGTCGAGCCGTCCTGGACCGGGCCGTGGCGGCCGGGCGGGAAGCCGAGGCATGGCTGCCGTATCTTAGAAGTCCAGGTGCAGACGAGAGCCTAGCACGTCGCCCCTGGTCCTGTCGCCGAGCGGGTCCAGCGGACTGTTCCTGCCTTCGAAGCGCACCCAGTTGAACATCAGCTTCGCATAGGGATTGAGATACCAGTTTAGTCCCAGCGTGAGGCTTTCCGCCCGATTGCCCGCTCGCGCGAGGACGGGCGTCTCCGAAAGGTCGATGCGATCGTAGCGGAGCGCGAGCTCGACAGCCCCAAAGCCCGTTTTGCCAAGCTCGCCGATTGGTTTCACCCGGTCGAAATTGCCGTTTCGGAACGGCCTCGTCTCACCGGTGAGGAAATAGGTCGCATAAGCGTAGAAGCCGTCCGCCTCAAAGTCCGGCAGTGACTTCCGGTCCAGCCACAGCCTGCCATATTCGCCGGCGAGCGTCAGCGGGCCGAACACAGCCGCCGCCTCGACCCCGCCATAAAGCAGCGATCCGACGTCGGTGACGACGCCGCTATCCGCGATATTGCCATTATCAATCCGAATGTTGGGGCGATCGCTGAGGCGGACCGCGTCCTCGATATCGCCCGACTTGAGCGCAGTTCTGTAATAACCCGAAATACCCAGATGAACGATCCTGCCCGTGTCGAACACTGGCTCCCAGGCCGCTCGCGCGTTCACGCCCCAGCTTTCGTCCGGCGTGTCTGTGACCGGGGAGCCGGTCGACCGCGAGATGCTTTCATTGTCGCCGAACAGGCCGACAGCGAGATTGAGCGTTTCGCTGGGGGTATAAGCGAGCGAGGCTCCGATTCTGCGCTCGGCGCCGGCATTGCCGAAGGCGTTGGTGAACATGCCTCGTTCCAGGAAGACGTTGTAATTGTCGCTGTTGTTGGATTCCAGACCGAATGGCGCCTTGTGCTGCCCAATCGTGATGGCGAGCTTCGGGATGCCGACATATTGGAGATAGGCGTCGGTGAGGTTGACCGCATTGCCCGCGAAATCCGCCTCAATCCGATAGTTGAATGACTTGAAGGCCGTGCCCTCGAGGCCGATCCTGGCTCTGCGGAGACCAGTGCCATTATTATAATCATATCCGCCCCTCCGCTCGAAGAAGGCCGCATGGTCCGCCTCGATCACGCCTCGGGGTTTGAAGGTGAAGGCCCCGCTCGGGTCGGACAGGGTCGGCCCCCAGCTGAACTGGACGTTTTTGGCAGCGCGCGTTTCGACCGTTTCGAGGCGCGTTTCGTTGAACTTGGCTTGTTCCTCGAGCTCGGCATTGCGGGTCTCGAGCTGGCGAACCCGCGCCTCCAGGGCGTTCAGCCGGTCTGTGACGGGGTCGCCCGTGGGGCGCGGAGCAGCGTCCGCGGGCGCCTCCTCGACCAGAGAATCGATCACGCCGGATGAGGCTTCGGCGGGAGATGCGGGTTCCTGCGGCTCGGTCTGGGAGAGGGCGGGCGTGCTTGCGACGACCAGAAGCGTCGCTGCCAAGATACGGACATGCATCTGCAATTCTCCTGGGATGCGATGGTAACTAGCGTTTTGCCTGCTCGAAAATCTGGTCGAAGAGGCCGCCGTCGTTGAAATGGGTTTTCTGGGCGCGCGCCCATCCA
Organism: Pseudomonadota bacterium; assembly: GCA_023423775.1. Taxonomy (GTDB): domain Bacteria; phylum Pseudomonadota; class Alphaproteobacteria; order Sphingomonadales; family Sphingomonadaceae; genus Allosphingosinicella. The sequence continues at coordinate 14,864 of JAFAEZ010000063.1, read as the reverse complement.
CCGAAATTGCGGTCGATCGTGAACAAAGGGACGCTGGGGAAACGCGCCTTGTATTTTGCCGCGACGGACGGGTCGCGTGGCCGGTATCCGTTGCGCGCGATCGTCTCCTGCGCTTCCGGCGTGTAGAGATATTTCAGATAGGCTTCCGCAACGCGCCGGGTGCCACGTTTGTCGATGACCTTGTCCACCCAGGCGACGGGCGGCTCGGCGAGGATCGAGACTGACGGCATGACGATTTCGAACCGGCCGCGACCGAGCTGGCTCGTTGCCAGAAACGCCTCATTCTCCCAGGCGATGAGAACATCGCCCTGACCACGCTGGACGAACGTGGTGGTGGATCCACGCGCTCCGCTGTCGAGTACGGGCACGTTACGGAAGAGCCGGGTGACGAATTCCCGGGCCTTGACGGGCGAGCCGTAGGTCTTTTGCGCATAGCCCCAGGCCGCCAGATAGTTCCACCGGGCGCCGCCGCTCGTCTTGGGGTTGGGAGTGATGACCGAAATGCCGGGGCGGATCAGGTCGTCCCAGTCCTTGATATTCTTGGGATTGCCCTTGCGGACCAGAAAAACGATCGTCGAATAATAAGGCGCGCTATTGTTGGGAAGCCTCGCCTGCCAGTTGGCCGGGAGCAGATGCGCGCGGCTGGCGATCTCGTCGACGTCGAATCCGAGCGCCAGCGTGACGACGTCGGCTGGAAGGCCGTCGATGACGGCGCGAGCCTGCTTGCCCGATCCGCCATGGCTCTGGCGTATGCTGACTGTCTGCCCGGTGCTCGCCAGCCAGCGTTTCGCAAAATCCGCATTCACCTGGCGATAAAGCTCGCGCGTCGGGTCATAAGAGGCGTTGAGCAGCTGCACCGCGGGAGGGGCGGCACCTGCCGATATGAGGGGCGAAGCGACGAGGATGAGGGCGGCGGCGAGGCCGCCAATCCGGCGCCCCATGGGCGAGCGCAAGGGACGACGCAGGATCATGGATTCCTCCGTAGCTGGGTCGCGAGTTGGGACTCTGGTCAGCAGCCGGGTCGTGTGGTGGGGCCGTTTAGTGGGTGACCTTTGGCGGAACGGTCATCCGGCGCCTCCATCCGCTTGGAACACGCATGTCCGGGTCGGAGCGATGCTAACCGTCTCGCCTATTGCGGGCACCCGATGTTCGCCGACGATCGCCTCGATGGGAATTTCGGTTCCCATGATGAGGCCCTCCAGGCGGACGATCCCGCCCCGTTGCCGAACGTCTTGAACCACCACCGGGAGTCTTCCACTGCCCTCGTGCGAGATCGACGTATCCTGGGGCCGAAAATAGAGTTCGGCGGGCCCTTCGAAGCGCGGCATCGGGTGCAGGTCGACCCGGTGTCCGCCGAGCTCGGCCCGGCCTTCGCGGATGAGCAGCGGAACGCGATTGGAATCGCCTACGAAATCGAACACGAACGCGCTGCTCGGTTCTTCGTAGATCTCGCGCGGTGTCGCCATCTGCTCGATGCGGCCATGATTCATCACGACGACGCGGTCGGCGAGTTCGAGGGCTTCCTCCTGGTCGTGGGTAACAAAGACCGACGTGATGCCCATCTGGTCGTGGAGCGCGCGCAGCCAGCGCCTCAAGTCCTTGCGGACCTTGGCGTCGAGCGCCCCGAACGGTTCGTCGAGCAGCAGGAGTTTCGGGTCGACCGCTAGCGCGCGCGCAAGCGCCACGCGTTGCCGCTGCCCGCCTGAGAGCTGCGCGGGCAGGCGGTCGCCGAGATGGCCGAGCTGGACGAGGTCGAGCAGCTTCTGCACGCGCGTGTCAATGTCGCGGCGATGGGGACGTTCACGGCGCGGCCGCACGCACAGGCCGAAGGCCACATTCTGCGCGACCGTCATGTGGCGGAACAGGGCATAATGCTGGAACACGAACCCGACGTGACGGTCCTGGACCTTTAGTCGTGTGACGTCCTTGCCTTCGAAATAAACCGTCCCCGTTTCGGGAAATTCGAGGCCGGCCATGATGCGTAAGAGGGTCGTCTTCCCTGAGCCGGAGGGCCCCAGCAATGCCAGGAATTCGCCCGGCCGTGCTTCCAGGCTTACCCCGTGGAGCGCGGCGAATACGCCGAAATTCTTGCTGACCCGGTCGACCTTGATGCTCAATGCAGGTCCCCTTTTCCGTTGTGACGCAAGCGCCATTCGAGCGCGCTCTTGAGAATGAGGGTGCAGAGCGCGAGGAGCGCGAGGAGCGAGGCCACGGCGAAGGCGGCCACGAAATTATATTCGTTGTAGAGGATCTCCACATGGAGCGGCATCGTGTTCGTCTCGCCGCGTATGTGTCCCGAAACGACCGAGACCGCTCCGAACTCGCCCATTGCGCGCGCATTGGAGAGCAGCACGCCGTAGAGCAGCCCCCAGCGGACATTGGGCAGCGTCACGCGCCGGAAGGCCTGCCAGCCGCTGGCGCCCAGGCTGATCGCGGCCTCCTCGTCGTCGCGGCCCTGCTCGGCCATGAGGGGGATCAACTCACGAGCGACGAACGGAAATGTGATGAACATCGTCGCCAGGACAATGCCCGGTACCGCGAAGATGATCTCGATATCGTGCCTGGCCAGCCATTCGCCCCACCAGCCCTGGGCCCCGAACAGCAGGACGAAGATGAGGCCAGACACGACCGGCGAAACGGAGAAGGGGAGATCTATAAGGCTGATGAGCACCGACTTTCCGCGGAAGTCGAACTTGGTGATCGCCCATGCGGCCGAAAGGCCGAAGACCACGTTGAGGGGCACGCTGATGGCGGCGACCAGCAACGTGAGGCGTATGGCTGCGCGCGCGTCCGGCTCCGTGATCGCCTCGGCATAAGCGGCGAACCCTGCTGATAACGCTTCGACGAACACGGAAATGAGAGGGAGGAGTATGAAGAGGCCCAGATAGAGCAGCGCCCCGCCGATCAGCCAGATCCTCGCGCGGTCGGAGGACAGGGTGGTGTTCATGAGGCGAGGCTCCGACGGCGAGCCCAGATCTGGACGAGGTTGATCAGGAGCAGGAGCAGGAAGGACGCGACCAGCATGACCGCCGCAACGGCGGTGGCGCCCGCATAATTATATTGCTCGAGCTGGGTAACGATGAGCAATGGGGCGATCTCGGAGACATAGGGCATGTTCCCCGCGATGAAGATGACCGACCCATATTCCCCGATGCCGCGCGCGAGCGCGAGGGCGAAGCCGGTCGCGAGCGCCGGGAACATCGCCGGCAGGATCACCCTGCGGAAGGTCTGCCCGCGGCTCGCCCCGAGCGATGCGGCGGCCTCCTCGACATCCATGCCCATGTCGGCAAGGACCGGTTCAACCGATCGCACGACGAACGGGAGCCCGATGAAGGTCAGCGCCACGACCACGCCGAGGGGAGTGTAGGCTACCTTGATGCCGAGGGGATCGAGAAATTGCCCGAGCCAGCCATTGGAGGCGTAGAGCGCCGTCAAGGCGATGCCGGCGACGGCGGTTGGAAGCGCGAACGGCAAATCGACAAGGGCGTCGACGATGCGCTTGCCGGGGAAGTCGTAGCGAACCAGCACCCAAGCCACCAGCAGGCCGAAAAAGGCGTTGAGCACGGCGGCCGCGAGCGAGGCCCCGAATGTCAGCCTGTAGGCGGCAAGCGCTCTACCGGAAAGGGCGACTTCCACGAACTCGGTCCAGGACAGCCCCGCAGCCTTGATGAACACTGCGCTGAGCGGGATGAGGACGATGAGGGTGAGCCAGGCAAGGGTGAAGCCGAAGGTGATGCCGAAGCCTGGTATAACGCTTCGCTTGCGGAAGGCGGGACGCTTCGCGAGCGAAAAGGGGGTGACCGCAACCGCCGGCGCCTGAGCCCGCGCTTGGGCGACGGCGGTCATCGTCTTCGCTCCGCGACGATGCGGTCGAAAATCGAGCCGTCGTCAAAGAAGCGTTCCTGTGCCGCCTTCCAGCCGCCAAAATCGCGGTCGATTGTGAGCAGGTCAAGGGAAGGGAAGCGCGCAGCATATTTCGCCGCGACCGCGGCGTCGCGGGGACGATAGAAGTTCCGAGCGATGATTTCCTGGGCCGCGGGGGTATAAAGATAATCGAGATAGGCCTTCGCAACGTCCAGAGTGCCGCGGGAATATGCATTGTTCTCGATCACGGCGACGGGCGGTTCCGCGAGAACCGACACCGAAGGAACAACTATCTCGAACTTGCCCGGACCAAGCTTTTCCTGGGCGAGCAGGGCTTCATTCTCCCAGGCAAGGAGGACGTCGCCGATGCCGCGCTCAACGAAAGTCGTGGTCGATCCACGCGCTCCGCTGTCGAGCACGGGCACGTTGGCGAACAATTGCCGGACGAATTGTTCCGCGCCGCGCTCCGTCCCGTCCACCTTGCGGCCGTAGCCCCATGCAGCAAGGAAATTCCAGCGCGCACCGCCGCTCGTCTTGGGGTTGGGGGTGATGACCGTGATGCCCGGTTTGACGAGGTCTGGCCAGTCCCGAACGCCTTTGGGATTACCGGCGCGCACGAGGAAGACGATCGTCGAGGTATAAGGGGAGGAATTGTTCGGGAGCCGGGTTTGCCAGTCGACTGGAAGCTTGCGCGTTCGCTCGGCTATCACGTCCACGTCGTGGGCCAGCGCGAGCGTCACGACATCTGCGTCGAGACCGTCAATCACGGCGCGCGCCTGCTTTCCGGATCCTCCGTGGCTCATGCGAAACCGAACGCCCTGGCCAGTGCGCGACGACCAATTACTGGAAAAGGCCTGATTCATGTCGCGATAGAGCTCGCGCGTCGGGTCGTAGGAGACATTGACAAGCTCGATGCTGCCCGAGGCTCCCGGTTGCTCGCTTCCGCAGCCCTGCAGCGCCGCGAAGAGCGCCCCCACCAGCAGCCCAATTCTTAGACGCATGCCCAAGCTCCGCAGAGGAGGTCGATATGTCTACTTATCGAGTAGAGATTTTTAAGTGAGTCGAGTCAATATGGCCGGCATGGTGTTCAAAGTGGGACAAGTACCACTATTAGACAAAGAGTAATGTCAGATCACCGCCGCCGCATAGTCTAACGCTCAAGCTATGGAGTCTTCGCGAACGGTTGGAAACAGGCAGCTTTCTTCCGGACGCCAATCTGCACGCTCCCCTCAGTTTTCCGGGCGTCCGCCCTTTTTTGCGATGCTCGAGAGCGCTTCCCAGCGCACTTTCGGATCGATGGCGGCGCGCCCTTCCACGGTTTCTCTGGCACCCTCGCGCACTTCGCTTTCGCCCGCCGCCTCTTGCGCGCTCTGCCCCAGGAGTTGAGAGGCGGCGACCTGCAGAGCGCCGCGAAGCACCTTCTGCTCTCCATCGAAGATCCTGCGCATGTCGGCCGAGAGCGCGCGTCTGAACAGTCGGCGACGCGGGAGCCCCAGGGCATCGATTAATTCCGCAGCATCGGGCATCCGTCTGTGCGCCGCGCGGTACCTCTCGAACGAGTCGAGAAGGTCGACGCACTGAGCAGCAACTTCGTCCGGCTTGCCCGCGCCTCGCATGATCCTGAGCAGGTTCGCGGTGAATGACCGCAGCGTCTCGCGAAGCTCGCGCCTTGCTTCCTCCGCGGCCAGTTCCTCGTCTGATTTCGCACTGACGAGGCGCAGGCGGCACTGTGCCCGTTCCGCAGCGCCATCATCCATGACCGTGCTCGCATGGCGAGACGCGCTGCTCGCTGGCAACAAGGGCGAGGGGGCCAGTCTTGCATAAGTCATCTGCTGAAGATGCCGGGGTAGCCTGCGACCGTTCGCTTTCCCACAGCCGTTCAGACTGTTCCGCGATGCCGGCGATTGATGCCGGGCAGTCGGCTACACGAGGAGTTGCCCCATGCCTCTCCATGATCCGCTCCGTAGGTCCTGCGTACCCCATAGCAAATATTCATCCTTTCAGGGAGACTATTTGCGAGCGACAGACGTTGCTCCGTCACGAGACTGATTAGAGACATGTCACTCGTTCACGAGAGTTGCGTGATCGGTTTGAGTAATCGAGATTCGTCACCAATATAACTAATGATGTGCATTGGCATGTTGCACAGACATAATAATGATCGTTCATAACGTCGCGAAATCATAAGGGAGGCAGCGGGGCGGCAAAGAAGGCTGTCGGTAACCTCTACATGAGAAATGTCGCCGGCTAGGTCGCCTGGCTCCGTCAGCTGGCGAAGCCGTCTTAATTTGGGATTCTTGCAAATCGTCGCTTCTTCTAGCATTATATGCCTGTCCGATCTTCCCTTCGGTCGGAGTCGCAGAGGGTCGCCCGGGAGTATGCCGGACGACCCTTTTCATGTTGTAGGGACCATGTGGCATGCCTCGGCTGCCCGGGTGGCTATCAACTCCTTGAGCAGGCGGGTGCGGGGGAGGGGATGTCCGCCCCGCTGGCTGCAGTGGGCGCCGATCCGTGCGGCCTCATACCGGCAGACTCGCGGTTCCCACGCCGCGTCAAGCCGGACCCGTCGTGCCCCGCCCCACACGCAAGCCATGGTCAGATGAACCAGGCGCTCGACACGTCCGAAGCATTGGCGACGCCGAGGATTTGCACCACAGGTCCGCTGGATCCCCAGCTCACTGTAACGCCGAATAGCGAAAGGCCGTTGTCGGTGATGGTGGCATCCGAAAGAGCGTAGCCGGGCGGGATGTCGATGCGATCCCCCTGAGCGTAGCAGAAGTCGACTACGATGTTCTTGAAGCCGGTCGCGTCGATCCGGAACTCGTCCTTGCCGCGACCGCCGACCATTATGTCGATCTCGCCGCCGCCGGTGAGGCGATCGTCGCCACTGCCTCCAAAAAGGAAGTCGTAGCCGTGGCCGCCGTTGATCGTATCATTTCCTTTGCCGCCAAATGCGAAGTCGTTGCCCGCTCCGGATTTTATCAGGTCGTTTCCTTTTCCTCCGACGAGCAAGTCGTTTCCGTTCCCGCCGTCGAGAAGATCGTCACCGCCTTTCCCGAAGAGTTTGTCCGCGAACTTGGTTCCAATGAGGGTATCAGGACCATTGGTGCCTTTTTTGAACCTGCCCATCACCACCTCCGCTGCGATTGGAAAGACAGACCGCGATATTATGACCCATTCGGCAAAGCAAGATGGTCCCATTGTGAGACATCGGCGTCTATTTGATATGTGACAGTTGTCGGTAGGTCTAAGCGGCGGGAAAGAGCGGAAGCGCGTTAAGACCGTATGATTATCAATCACAGACGAAGCAGAGAAACAGTAAAGCTTAGAGGCTGCAACTGGATGATATGGTCTTCACGTACGTTATATCGCCACGCTCGTGTCGATAGACACCAGGTTGTCAGATGTTGTGTCAACACGCCCCCAGCGCGACGTGCTCCCGCCGCGACCTGCGTGGCTGCCGCAGCCTATTTCTGGAGCACTGGCGGGATATGGTTGAAAAATTAAACATTTTGAAGGGCATGCCCAGCTCTTGTACAGTCCACCGCAACTGGCCGGGTTGTTGCGTTGCGGGCGGCTCAGGGGGATCAGCGTCAGCGATGGTCCAGCCCTCGGTTTCATTCTACTATGGAAAGCCGGAACAGCATGGAAAAAAACGAAGCGAGACAACGGGCCGACGAGCCGCCGGCTTCGATGATCGGCGCCGATATCGTGGTTACGGGAAATATCGAAGCCAGCGTCGATCTGAAGGTCGAAGGGCGCGTCGTGGGCGACGTTCGCTGCACAACCCTGGTCCTTGGCGATAAGAGCTGTGTCCAAGGCAGCATTTTCGCCGATCGCGTCCGTGTATCGGGAAGGGTAGAAGGCGCGATCGAGACCGGGGATCTGGCGGTCGAGGCGACCGCGCATATAGTGGGCGATGTGACCTATTCCAGGTTGCGAGTCCTGAGTGGCGGGATATTGGAGGGCAAGATGACGCGTCGGCCCCTTGAGGACAACGGCGTCGAAGCGACCAGGCTGAGGCTGGTCGAGCCGGGTTCCGAGCCGGGCCCGGAGCCCATATATATAGAATGACCGCGCGCCGGGGCCTGGCGGTGTCCGTCCCGCTTCATCCTGGCTCTCCTAGCTGGTCTGTGGGACCCCGTCTGGGCCAGATTCTGGCGGATCACCTGACGAAAGCCAAGTCCGACGCACGGCGCGACGGCAAGTGAGCGGCGACCGCGCGAGGCGATGACAATGGAAAACTGCAGGAGGGTTCAATGAGCCCACTGTGCAATATGGGCTGTACAGGATCAGCCCCATCGTCCGCTGGAATAGCGGTTATCATTTCTCACGTTGCGAGCGGTGCGGGCGCGATTTCATTCGTACGATCTATGGTCGCTGGCAAGCTGCAATCCGGGCCCTTGCCGGCCGTGGAGTCGAGGCCGGAGCCCCAACCCACGACGTCCGCGCCGGTCGAGCGGGATTTTCCGGATGACGGCGACGACCGGAGCGCTTGGGAGTCGCTCTTGAGAAGCTCGCCGTTGCCTGTCTTGGACCCGGGCGGGACGGTGCGGGGCAGGACTCCGAAGCTCAAGCCTATGTTCGAGGACTCGGCCCGATCGGTAGCAACCGCCGCGAGGGGGGCTGGGACGGGGTCGGTCCTTTGTTTCGCGGCGGCCTTGGCAATATCGATGTTCGGCCCGCGACTGCGACGCTCCGCCGGCCTTGCCGGAGGTGCAGCGGTGTCCATCCTTGCGGACGCCATCGCTATCGTCGCTCTGCTTTCGGAAAGTCGGGAGGGACAGCGGCGCGCTGTGCCCATCGAGGCCGGGGGCAGGTTCCGGGGACGAGAGGATTTGTCACGGCCAGCTTACTTAATGGCCGGACTCCCCCGGCTCGAGAGGCCCGGGTGGTACGCGGGCTTGGTCGCGGAGACGAGATCTATGTCTTTGCCGAGGACGGTTCGTGGGCGAGCATCGGCGTCGGTGGGAGACAGTGTCGGGAGCTGGCTCCATATGTTTCTTCGACCAGGCTTTTATAGGTCTCATGACCATTGTGCACCACTACCGGGCCCCGCAGCCGCCGCGTGCATCCGCAAGGACAGGCTTTCGGGCTCGTCCCATCCAGAGGCAGCGGATAGTGAGAAAAAGAAATGTTTTGAGGGACGTGGCTTGCTGCAGTAAAGTATTTCAGCCTGGCCGGATTGCTTTGTGGGGCGGTCCGGCATCGCCAGAGGTCCGTGACAGCCTGTCTCGCGGGCGACGGATCCCGCCCCAGGGTGCGTTCTCATCAACTTCTCAAAGAGAAGGCGGAGGCTGGATGGAACAAGCTGCAGGAACAGGCCACGGGGCCGCCATTTCCATCTCGACGATCGGGCCGGGGGTCGTCGTGACCGGCACGCTTGAGACCGATGCGGAAATCAGGGTGGAAGGCCGTGTCGTCGGGGACGCGACCTGTGCTTCCCTGATCATCGGCGAAAACGGCTCCTTTGCCGGCCGGATCGACGCCGAACGGGTTCAGGTGAGAGGCCGGGTCGAAGGAGCGATCCAGGCGAACGACCTTGCAATCGAGTCTACGGCACGGGTCATTGCCGACGTGACCTATTGGCGGCTGCAGGTGAGAGGGGGCTGCCTTGAAGGCGAAATTGCGAGGCGGCCCCGACATGGTCGGGCGGAGCCGAATTTGCGCTTGATACATAATGGGCCGGTCAATGCGCCCGGTCCTTCGCGACTTGGCTTGAGGGAGGACTTATGTCCCTAGGTCATTGGTCGCGCTCAGGAGGCGAGACCGGACGTCCAGCCGCGATAGAGCCGGGATTGACCGCGAGAGAAGCGCTGGCCGAAATGAAGGAGATCATGTGTCTCACCGCAGGCGATCAGGCGGCCCGTCGCATGTCCGCCGTGCGCTACACGCGGTGCAGGAGCACCTTGATCGAGAGTGATCTTCGCTCTTCAGTACCCGGCTTTCTCGTCCAATGCGTCTCGCTCGACAAGTTTCAGGATTTCATCAGCCTGCTCGACCCCAGGCCCAAAACCCGGATCGCGTTTATCGACGCGGCATTCGCAGGTTGCACGGATGCGCTCGAGGTCCAGAAGAAACATGACGTTTTCAGTGATCGCGATTTCTAGGGACTCATGTGCACCAGTCTAATTGGTGTGCGGCGCGCCGCGCGTCGAAGGAGGCGGACCATGGGCCTTTTCTGCCAACTGACGGGGCATCGCGCGAGGCCAATGCCGACATGGAATCGCGGCTATTATTTTTCCCGGTGCAGGCGATGTGGAGCGGACCTCATTCGCACTGCGTTCGGGAGATGGGAGGAGGCGCGGGGCTTTCGCGTCGTGTGGAGCCCGGGAAGGGAGATGGATCCTGCAAAGTCGCAGGTCATGGACTACTTTCCTCGGCCCCGAGAGATGCGGGCGGTTGCCGAGCCGGAGGGCATCGGCCCGAAGGATGCCGAACAGTCTTGGTCTCGCCGGCACGAGGGCCATAAGGCGCCAGATCCGGGCATCCTCGCGGTCGCCAGCGCCCCCGCTAAGAGCGCGGGGCCAGATCGTAACGCTTCGCCGGCAGCAGCCTTGGCCCAGCCCGCCCTGGCTGACCAGGCGACAAAGCCGAAGACCGATCCGGACGAGGTGCCGGGAAACAATGCGATATCCCAAATCGAGCGGCCCGCTATCCTCTCCGCTGGCCCGTCGGGCATCACTGCCTCGTCGCGGCCTGCTGTAGATTTCATGGAGGAAGAGGATGCGAGTGCATGGGACTCCTTGGTGAACGGTCCCGCACGCAAGCGCGACGAGCGTCTGGACGTCGATCCGGGGCAAATAGCGAATGGCGGTCTTGCGCGGCAACGTGCCGGCGCCACCGCAAAAGATGTGGCGCGAGCGGGACGCCCTGAGTGATGACCCGACTGCGCCGGCCTGTGCCCGGCCGGACTGGACGCAGTCGCGACGTTGATCGAGTGGCGACGTTGCCAAACCACCGGAATGGCGACTGCGCGAGGCTGAATATACGAGCGTGCCTAGTGTTTAGAAGCAACGGGCCGGAGGCGGGGGGGATCAGTGCCTCCGGCCCTGCCCACGGCGGGTCGGCCGTTGCCGCTTTACTTAGCATGTTTGAATATAGGGCGAAAGACATCAAATGGACTCCTGGCCAATCAAAGATGATGAGCGATAATCCTATATGGTCTATAGTTGCGCCAATGTGATGCGGCCCGTGCGGCGGGCGCGTCGGTTTTGGTGGACTGTCATATGCATCCACGCACTGATTCGCCACTTGGGCCGATGGTGGACAGGATTGCCGCTTCCTTCCCGCTGCGCGAGCCAGAACAGCGGGCTCTCCTGGACATGCCATGCTCTGTACAGACGCTGCCGCGAGGGCAAATTCTACTTGCCGAAGGCGCGTTCAGCCCGGATGTTCGCGTGCTCCTTTCCGGGGTCGCCTGCTCCTATAGGTCGAGTTCCCATGGGAAGCGGATCGTCACTGCCGTGCATGCTGACGGCGACATCCTAAACGTTGAGGCCGCATTCACCACGAGGGCGAGCGGCGGTGCACGGCTGCTGACTGGCGGAAGCGCCGCCAGCGTTCCGAGCAGGATCTTTGTCGCCCTCGCGCTCGAAATGCCTCGACTGGGTCTCGCGTTCTGGCGAGCGGCAGCCGCTCGAGAGGCCAGCGCCTCCGCATGGGCAGCCAATATAGGCCGAGACGGGCGCGCGCGGCTGGCCCGCCTTCTTCTCGAGCTGGCATTGGCGATCGAAGCGGCCGGCAACGCCAGCAGAGAGCAATTCGATCTGCCGATGACTCTCGATGAAGTTGCGGAAGCTATCGGGCTATGCTCCCCGCATGTCAGCAGGCTTTTCCACGGCTTGGAAGCGTCGGAGCTTGTCCGGCGGCGCGGCCACCATATCGAGATTCTCGACTGGCAGGGTCTCGCGTTCGTAGGTGAGCTGAGTGGGCTCGGTGCCGATGAGCAGGCTTATGTCGGGCCGGACGTGGCTATCCAAACCGACGAGGTGCAGGCGGGCGTCTGACGATCTGCTGGCGACGGCCGATCGGGTGTCCTGTCGTCAGGACATAAGAGGAGAGGCGGGCATTACTGGGATCGAGGGGAACAAATCGCGATGCAGGAACACGAAAATTCCTTCTGGCGCAGGGTTTGCAGAAGGTCATCTGTCATGGCTGGATCTTTGGTCCCGTCACTGGCCGGGGATGAGCTTCGGACGGGAGGGCCTTCGTCTTTGCTTTCTGGATTGCGCTGGGGATCGCCGCAGTGATGGCCCTCGTTCGGCATCCGCAGCTCGTTCCTGGCAGGCCCTCGGACAAGCTGCAGCACGTCGTCGCGTTCTTAGATTGGCGGGCCTCGGGACGCATTGCCTTTCTGCAGGCTCCGCCGTTGCGCATCGGCCTCTGGCTTTGCGCGTTTGGAGGCGAACTCGCTCAGACCGTGCCTGCGCTCAATCGCGACCGTGATATCTGCGATTGGATCGCAGACGCCGCGACGGTTGCAACAATGCTTGTCCTGACGGAGATGATCCGCATGCGTTTAACAGGGCGCTCTGGGTGATGCGTTGAAAAAAAGCGTTCCATCGCAGGACAGCGGGAAGTCCCGTCTTGTGCGACTCCTTTCTCGCGCGATCATGGGACATCGCGCGTTGCCCTTTCAGCGCGAAGCTGCTGCGACATAATGTCGTTGCGACCGGCCCCCGCCGCCTCGCTGGGCGACGGGGGTTGATGTTTAGATGGTGATGGTGCCGCCAGGCTCGCCTCTTCCTCGTGCGATCCGGAGCCACGCGCTTGGGCCCGCGATGATCGGCTGTTCGAATAAAATTATGGCAGAACGCGTTGGACATTCAGCGCAGATAGGGTGGATATTGGCGTGCTGGTTGAACGACCAGAAAATCGGCGGGTCGTCGGGTCTGGTCCTAAATTCTCGGCGACCCGACCCAACTGCGGCTAAGCTCCGAGCTGGCCCAGCGAGACACGCTCGCGATCCTATTTCAACGTGTCGATCGGTTCTTCATATTTTTCACCGCCATCAATCTCCACCACCAGCCGACCGCGCGCGCTGGTTCCTGTGACGCGCACCGTCGCTAGGGTCCGCGGTTCGGCACCCGCTGCCAATGTGGCAAACCCGCTTTGTTCAACCCGATTTCCGCCGGGGCCCGACCCCGTGATCTCCAATCGGTAACGGACACTGACCTTATTGTGTGGCGTCCCTAAGAGGCGGATCACGACGCTGTCGTCCGCCTTGTAAGTCACAAGCGTCACGGGCCGTTCGGGAACGGGCGCATGCATTCCGGCCGTTAAGGCTCCAAAGGTGGCCGCTGCGAGGCGGAGGGCGCCCGGTATCGCCATTAACCAGTACCCTTTTCAATTGGGGGTGGTGCCGCCGCCATTAATGATGGCGTTGACCAGGGCCGCTTCTGTCGCGGAGGTCCCCGGAGAAACCGCCTTTTCGTCGGCCGACGGGCCGGGAGGCCGCAGGATCATAGAAGCAATCCCCTGCGCTTCCTCCGAACCGGCGTCGCTTCCAGTCTCCGCGAGGCGTCGGGCTGCCGAACGGGTTCCGCTCCGGTGTTCGGCGCCTTGATCCAGCAACAATCGTTGTTCGGGCGACGTAATCGGCGGGGCGGGCTGGGAGAATTCCTCCGAACGGCTTTCGATCACGCGCCGGCACGCGGCCAGTTCTTCTCCGTCTGCGGCATCACAGCGGTCGGGACCCGCCAGCCTGTCGACTCCGCCGACACGGACCCGCCCGTCCGAGGGCTGCGAGAGCGGTGGGACGGGGCGCGCCGTCTTGCCGCCGGAATAGACCTGGACCGGCTGGCCCAGGCTTTGCTCGACAGTCGTGAGCTGGGAGGTGGCGCTATTTCTGCCACCTTCGGCGCCCGACACCTCGGGGGTCGCGGGCGGCTGTGTGTCAGACGGCGCGGCGGCGATATTTTGCGGATCAGAGACGATCTGCTGTATCGGCGCGACGATTTGGGGAGAGGGCGCGCGTTCGATCTGGTGCGCGGCCATCCGATCATCCTGGGCCCTTGCGGCCGTGGCCAGCAGCAACCCGCCGGTGGCGGTTATGATCGTCCTAACAAATCTCACCTGCGGCCTTCCGATGATCCGACCGGAGCGCGACCCCGGTCTGGAGCACCTTAGCCCAGATCGAAGGCGCTCGCCCGACATATCGATGCGACCCGAACTCAGCGACCCGTTCCCACTTGCGTAATCATCATCGCCTGGCCGCCGGGCTGGGTCACGTCGACGCGCGAAAGGCCGCTCCCAATCTGAGTCCAGATGAGGCGATTGCCGTCATTATTCTGCGTCGCGGTCATCGCGTTCCCATATCCTGACTGCGACATGATCGCCCGGTTGTCCTCGCCATTCTGGGTGAGGTCCATCCTGTTCATCGCGCCGAGCTGGACCATCACGGCGCCGTTGGCGACACCTGCGGAGGACTGCGCGGCTGCCGCCTGGTTCCGATCGCCGGCTTGGGTCAGATAAAGAACATTTTCACCGAAGCCGGATTGGGCAACCGTCCCGATATTGCCCTCTCCAGTCTGCAGGATCTTCGCGAAGTCCCGGCTTTGTCCCTGCTGCGTCAGACCAGCGAAGTTGCGGTCGCCTTCCTGAACCACGATCGCGAGCGCGTCGTCGTTCGCCTGCGTTACTCGAACCTCGTTTTCGTCGCCGATCTGCGCCACGAACACGCCGCGGCCAGGCAAACCCGGAATAACGATGTTGAGATCATCGCCGTGACCGCCGCTATTGCCGTTGCCGCCGGGATTGCCGTTGTTGCCGTTGCAGGGATTGCCTCTGCCGACCCCGGGGCCGATTCCGCAAGGATCTCCGGGGGGCGTCCGGTTGCTTTGGGCAAGAGCGGGACAGGAGAGGGCCGCCAGGGCGAGCGCAAAAGCGGAAGATAAGATCCTGCGATTGTTCATGTCCCTGACCTCCGGGAATTGCGCGGAGAATGGCCCGCGCCCCCCGGGGCCCGCCCACCCGCCGGGGTGAGACCCCGCCCCGTG
>JAFAEZ010000052.1 GCA_023423775.1 Pseudomonadota bacterium | reverse complement strand
GGGTGCCGCGCTGCCGTCAGGCGTCGTCGCCGCAACAGGCGTATCGCCCTTGGCCTGCTCGCGGCCGACCTCGCGGCGCGGCCAGGCATAATCGTCGGCACGCCCGGCCGGGGCGGTCAGCGGCTCGCCTTTCACCATCGTCTTCGCAGCGAGCGCATCGACGGCGGCGGGACGCGAGCCCGGTCCGCCCAGCAATTGGTCGGCCGAGATCGAGGCCGCAACCAGCGGCACGATCGGACCGGCCAGCGGCCGCGGCGCGGGCTTGCCGGGCTCGGCGCTGGTATCGGGCGTCGCCGGCTCGCTCGGCAGCGCGATCGGGCCGGAGCGGCCCGCGAGAAGGCGCGTGATTTCGCGTTCGACGTAGTGGGCGAGCTTGCGTGCGCCGGGCTTTGTGAAGAACACGCCGTCAGAGCTGCGGAGCTGACGGATCTGGCCTTCGAAGTCCGGGCCCTTCTGAAGGAAGCGGCCGGCCTCGTCGACAAAACCATCCCAGACGTCGACATAGGTGATGCCGGCCTTGGCCGCGCCTTCGCGATACAGCGAATCCAGGAACAGCATGTCCGCCGTGCCCTTCTGCCCGCGGATGGCGGGAAGGCCGACCCACAGCACCGGCACGCCCTTGGCCTTGAGGATGTTGGCCAGTTCCTCGATCTTCTTGCCGTAGAGCTCGACCCAGCGCTCGTCGCGGAATTCGTAGAGGCCGTTCGGATTGCGCGCGGTCCTTTCCGGCGCGGCCGCAGGGGTGTCGGCGTTGTCGGCGTCATCCTGCGGCAGGTCGGCGTCGGCAGGCTTGTCGTCCGGCTTGGCGGCACTGTCGCTGCCGGGTTTCGTCTCGCCGGGCTTTGCCGGTGGTTTGGCGCGCGCGCCCTTGTCGTTCTTCTTGTCCTTGTCCCTATCCGTGGCCTTGTCCGCGACAGGCTCGCGGATCGCGGCGCGGTCGTTGAGGCCGAGCATGACGACGATGACGTCAGGCTTTTCGGTCTCGAGGATTCCCTTGGCCGCTGCCGCCCAATCCGAGGGCTCACCCTTCGGCTGGTACTTGATCAGGCCGGATGTCGTCCTGTGCTTGCGGATCACGCCCATGTCGGGCTGCTCGTTGTAGGCATCCTCGAGGCCATAGGCGAGCCAGTCGGCCATGGCGTCGCCGATCACCAGCACGTTCTTCTCGGGGATGGTGTCGCGTTTGGCCGGCGCCGGCGCGCGCGAGAAATCCTGACGCGGCGCCTGCGGCTGTTGCTGCTGCTGGAAGGGGGCGAAGAAGTCGCCGCCGAACCAGCCGCCGCCTCCACCTCCGCCGCCGCGTTGTGGCGGCGGGGCCGAGCGCTGCGGCGGGCCGCCGAAGCCGGGGAAGTTGAAGAATTGCGCCGAGGCGGGGCCTGCCACCGATACCAAAATCGCAAGCGCCGTCCCCAGCGCGATCAGCGGGCCGGTCTCGGTCAGCGCCTTGAACAGGGACTTCTTCGACATGCGATCTCGGGCACGCGCAAGGGGGTTCGGAGCTAGCTCCATATAATAACGGAATCAGGCGCCAAACGGGCAAATTCCGTTGCAGATTCTTGTCCCATACACCGGGGAACAGCCGCCGCCGTCAAGGCTGCACGGCAAAATCCCGGTTCAGGGTTACTTTCGGCGCGATTTTACCGCCTGCGCAGCTGGTCCAGCGCGTCGGAGGAGGCAAAGCCGTCCGCCGGCACCCCGATGGAGGCCTGGAAGCTGCGCAGGGCTTCCCTTGTCTGGCCGCCGAACTGGCCGTCCGGGGTGCCCTTGTAGTAGCCGCGCTGCGCCAGCAATTGCTGCAGCTCCAGCCGCTCGGCACGCGACAGCTCCCGCTCCTGCCGCGGCCAGGGCTGCACAAAGGGCTGCCCGCCGCGCAGGCGGTCGGCGAAGTGGCCGATCGCCAGCGCATAGGCCTCGGCCGGATTGTACTTCATGATGACGCGGTAGTTCTGCAGCATCAGGAAGCCGGGCCCCTGCGCGCCCGCCGGCGCCAGCAGATAAGCCTTCTCGGCCGGGTGCGGGAAAGGCTGGCCCGTCGCCCGCTTCAGCCCGAGCTTCTCCCATTGCCCGATCGTCATCGCCTTGGCGCGGTCGGCCAGCATGTAGTTGAAGCCTTGCGGCACCGTGACCTCGTAGCCCCAGGTCTGGCCGGCCTGCCAGCCGTCCTTCTTCAGATTGTTGGCAGTGGATGCGATCAGGTCGGTCGGATTGTCGACGACGTCGCGCCGTCCGTCGCCGTCACCGTCGACGGCAAAGCGCTTGAACGCGGTCGGCATGAACTGGGTCGGGCCGAAGGCGCCGGCCCAGGAGCCGCGCATCTGCTCAGGCCTGAGATCGCCGCGGTTGAGGATCTCCAGCGCGGAGAGGAATTCGTCCTTGAAATAGGCCTGGCGGCGGCCGACGCAGGCAAGCGTCGCGGTCGATTGCAGCACGTTGCGGTCGCCCATCTGCGTCGAGTAGTTGGACTCGATGCCCCAGATCGAGGCGATGATGTAACGGTCGACGCCGGTGGCCCTTTCGGTGGCGTCGAACTGCGCCTTGTATTTGGCGAGGATCTCGCGGCCCTTGGCGAGGCGGTTGTCGTTCACCAGGATGTCGAGATAGTCCCAGATCGACTTGGTGAACTCCGGCTGCGAATCCATGAGATCCATGATGCGCAAATCGGGAGAGAGCCCGGCCGTGAAGCGCTGGAAATTCTCCTGGGTGATGTTGCGCCGTGCGGCATCGGGCCACATCGCGGCGACGCAATTGTTGAAATTTCCTGCAGCCTCGCGGATCGCGGCCGCCGTCATCAGCGGGTGGCCGGAGGCGCCGTCCTCGCCGCTCCAGGGGGGAGCTCCCGCTGGCGCGCCCGGCGCAGGT
>JAFAEZ010000046.1 GCA_023423775.1 Pseudomonadota bacterium | reverse complement strand
GCATCAGCGCGCCCCAGGCGGGCCGGGCCAGCAGTTGGTCCTCCCCGGCTCGCAGGATCAGCGCCGGGGCGGCGAGCGCGGCGCAGGCCACGGCGGTCCAGGGCAGACGCTCACCATCGCGCCCGGCCAGCGGCCAGGCGAAGCCGGCGAAGAGCAGGGTGGTCGCCGCCGCGGCCCAGGGAAGGATCGGTTCGCTGTCGAACAGGCTTTTCGCGGCGAGCAGCACCAAGGCCAGCAATAAGGCGAGCGGCGGCAGCAGCCGATATTCCGCTCGCCGCGTGGCGAGGACCAGGCTCGCCAGCGCCAGCGTGCCGAACAGCGCCCAGGCGGCGACTCCGAGATCGGTCCGCGCCACCAGCACCGCGAGCTGGAGCAAACCGATCGCCGCCGGCTGGAGGAGGTGGAGATGGCGCCCTTCTCCGGGCCGGGCGAGCGAGGCGGCGATGCCCATGGCGACGATGAACACGCCCGCGGCCAGCGCATCCGGCGCGCGCGACATCAACAAGGCCGCCGACCAGAAGAAGCTCAGCACGACAGCGCCCGCCGCGAGCCAGGTCCAGCCGCGCCGCTGCGCCAGCGCGAACAGGGCCGCGTTGAGCAGAGCCAGATAAGCGAGCAGCGGCACGGCGCTGGCGTTCGGATCGCCGACCAGCAAGGGCGTCAGGAAGCCGCCGGTCAGGCCCATCACCGCCGTCGGGGCGCCGTGGCGCAGCGCCAGCACCAGCGCCGCCGCCGTGATCAGCGCCATCAGCGCGGAGGCGACTCCGACCGGGATCAGCCCGTACAAGGTCAGCGATCCGTAGGTCGCGGCATAGAGGACGAAGATGCCGGCGCCGACCAAGGTCTGGGCGACGCGCGGATCGGCGGCGGAGCCGGGCCGGCTGCGCGCGATCTCTCCACCGGCGATCAGCAGCAGGCCGAACGCGCCCGCCATCGCCATCCGCACCGGCGGCGTCACCAGCCCGATCTCGATCGAGTAGCGCACCAGGAACATGCCCGCGACCGCCAGCGCGATGCCGCCGACCCAGATCAGCAGCCGGCCGCCGACGAAGCGCTCGAACAATTGCGCGAAGGTCTCGCGAACCGGAATGGCCGGCTCCACGACCGGCGGCTCGGCCCATTCTTCGGCCAGGGGAGGCGGTTCGACAATCGGTTCCGGCGCTTGCCTGTGGATCGTGTAGGCGGGAGCGACCGGATCCGGTTCGGCGAGCGGCTGGGGCGCATGGCCGAGCGCGTGCAGCTGCTCTTCGAGCCGCGCCATCCGCACCTTGAGGTTCCGGTGGGCGGCGAACAGGGCGACCAGCCCGACCAGGAGGATCAGCTCGATCATCGCCGAGGGACTAGCCGCTCGTGTCGGCCGTGTCACGGCTGGGCGATTGTTGCAGAGCGCCGCGCCCAATCCCACATAGGCGTCACCAAGAGAGCGGGAGCGGACATGGAAAGCTGGCACGGGACGACGATCCTGGGTGTGCGTAAGAATGGGAATGTGGTCGTCGCCGGCGACGGCCAGGTGTCGCTGGGCCAGACGGTGATCAAGCCCAATGCGCGCAAGGTGCGCCGGCTCCACGACGGTTCGGTGATCGGCGGCTTCGCCGGCGCCACCGCCGACGCCTTCACCCTGTTCGAGCGGCTGGAGCGCAAGCTCGAGCAGCATCATGGCCAGCTGATGCGCGCCGCGGTCGAGCTCGCCAAGGACTGGCGAACCGACAAATATCTGCGCAACCTCGAGGCGATGATGATCGTCGCCGACAAGGATGTGACGCTGATCCTCACCGGCAATGGCGACGTGCTCGAGCCCGCCGACGGCATCGCCGCGATCGGATCGGGCGGCAATTTCGCGCTGTCGGCCGCCACCGCCTTGTTCGAATATGAAGAGGACGCCGAGACGATCGCGCGCAAGGCGATGAAGATCGCCGCCGACGTCTGCGTCTATACCAACGGCAATCTCACGGTCGAAAAGATCGAGGGCGCGGCCTGACAATTTCCCGGCGCAAGCCGGTCCCCAGTAACCGAGGCCGGACCGGGTTCCGGCTTTCGCCGAACGCAGGAAGACATGAACGACAATCTCACCCCGAAGGCGGTGGTCGCCGCTTTGGACTCCCACATCGTGGGCCAGGACGAGGCCAAGCGTGCCGTCGCCGTCGCTTTGCGCAACCGCTGGCGCCGCCAGCGCCTCGGCGAGGATCTGCGCGACGAGGTCACGCCCAAGAACATCCTGATGATCGGCCCGACCGGCTGCGGCAAGACCGAGATCAGCCGCCGTCTGGCGAAGCTGGCCGACGCGCCGTTCGTGAAGGTCGAGGCCACCAAGTTCACCGAAGTCGGCTATGTCGGCCGCGACGTCGAGCAGATCGCCCGCGACCTGGTCGAGGAGGCGGTCCGGCTGGAGAAGGAACGCCGCCGCGAGGCCGTGCGCGAGGCCGCGAGCGACGCCGCCATGGATCGGCTGCTCGATGCGCTGGTCGGCAAGGAGGCCAGCCAGGCGACGCGCGAGAGCTTCCGCCAGCGCCTCGCCGACAACCATCTCAACGACAAGGAGGTGGAGATCGAGGTGACCGACACGGCCAGCCCGACGATGGAGATTCCGGGGCTCGGCGGCCAGGTCGGCATGATCAACCTCTCAGACATGATGAGCAAGGCGTTCGGCCAGCAGCCCAAGAAGAAGCGCCGGCTGCGCGTCGCCGACGCGTGGGACAAGCTCGTCGAGGAGGAATCGGACAAGAGGCTCGACGCCGACGACGTCAACCGCACCGCCCTTCGCGATGCGGAGGCGAACGGCATCGTCTTTCTGGACGAGATCGACAAGATCGCGGTCAGCGACGTGCGCGGCGGTTCGGTCAGCCGCGAGGGCGTCCAGCGCGACCTGCTGCCGCTGATCGAAGGCACGACGGTCGCGACCAAATATGGTCCACTCAAGACCGACCATATCCTGTTCATCGCCAGCGGCGCCTTCCACGTCGCCAAGCCCAGCGACCTGCTCCCGGAGCTGCAGGGGCGCCTGCCCATCCGCGTCGAGCTCAAGGCGCTGACCGAGGAGGATTTCGTCCGCATCCTGCAGGACACGCGCGCCAGCCTCACCGAGCAATATCGCGCGCTGATCGCTACCGAAGGAGTCGAGGTCAACTTCACGGAGGACGGCATCCGCGCGATTGCCCGGATCGCCGCCGAAGTGAACGGGCAGATCGAGAATATCGGCGCGCGCCGCCTGCAGACGGTGATGGAAAAGTTGCTCGAGGATGTCAGCTTCGACGCCGAGGATCGCAAGGGCGAGACCGTCACGGTCGATGGCGCCTATGTCGAAAAGCAACTCGCCGCCGTCGCGCGCGACACCGACCTCAGCAAATATGTGCTCTAATCCAAGTGGTTGACTGAGCGGAGGAGTCGCACGCTTCGTCGACTCTCCCGCATCCCGGTCCCCTTCCGCGGGTTGTCCCGCTAACCCAACGAAGGAGATCGAGAATGTTGTTGAAGGCCGCCCTCTTCGCCGCCGCGAGCGCGTTGCCGCTGGCCGGCGCCGGGGCCCAGGTCGCCGTTGACGTCAATGCCGGCGTCAACGCCAACCTTCCCGTCCGGGCGACCGTCGACGCCGCCACCGATGCGCCCCGCGACGCCGCCGACACCGCAGCCGATGCTGCGAACCAAACGGTGGGCGTCGAGGCCAAGGCGCAGGCCGGCGATGCGAAATTGGTCGCGGTGACCCAGGCCGACATCAAGGCCGGCGATACCGTCCGCGATACTGCCGGCGCGCTCGTCGGCAAGATCGAGTCGGTCGACGCCAGCGGTGCCGTGATTGCCACCGGCAAGAGCCGCGTACAGATTCCGGTCACCAGCTTCGGCAAGAACCACCAGGGCCTGGTGATCGCCATGACCCGTGCCGAACTGGATGCGGCGGCATCGGCCAAGACGCCGTCCTGACCGCATCCCGAGACGGGGCCGCGCCGGTTCTCCCCTGCCGGCGCGGCCCTTTTGATTCCGCCGCTGACGCGCTGCCCGGAAATCGATAAAAGGGAGGGACTGGCAAGAACGAGGTCCCGCATGTCGATGACCAGTCCAGCCGCCGCGACCCCGTC
>JAFAEZ010000034.1 GCA_023423775.1 Pseudomonadota bacterium | reverse complement strand
CGCCGTGGGCGCGCCGGGCCGGGGCGCAGAAGCGGCCGGGGCGGCCGCCGCGGGGCGCGGAGCAGATTGCGGCTGCTCGCCTTCGCCAAAGCGCTTCTTGGCCTCGGTCTCGGCCTTGCGTTTGGCCTCGTCCTCGTGACGGTGGCGCTCCTCCTCCGCCTTGCGGCGGGATTCGGCGGCCTCGCGCTCGGCGCGTTCGGCGGCCTCACGGACAGCGCGGCGCTGGGCCTCTTCCTCGGCCTGGCGGCGCTCTTCGACTTCGCGCACATTGGCATCGGCCAGCGCGCTGGCGCGGGCGGAGCGTTCGTCCTCGGTCAGCGTGCGCAGCACCACGCCGGAACCGGCGTTGCGGGGCGGGGCAGCCTTCGGGGCAGGACGCGGCGCCGCAGCGGGCGCAGCCGGCGCCGGCTTCGCGACCTCGACAGCCTGCGGCTCAGGAGCGCCGTCGCTCCGGCGCTTGCCGCGCTTCTCGCCCACGCCCGGCTTGCTGCGGCCATGGCTGAAGCTCTGGCGCACAGTGCCCGTTTCGACGCGCGGCTTGAGCGATAGCGTCTTGCTCGGAACGCTCAGCTTCTTGTCGCCAGGGGTCTTGGTATCAACCATTCAGCAGTCCTAATCCTGATTATCAGTGTTGTGCGTTGCCGCACCGTCCAATCGGTTCGTCGGTGTCTCTCAGAAATCCTGGCCGGGCTTTTCGGCAGTCTTGTCAGCGTCCGCCATCCGGTATCGGACCAGCATCTGGCTACGTGACAGGAATGACCTGCTCGCCGGGCCCGCGAGCAGGGCAGCATGTATCACATTTGACCGGGTCAGTGCCAAATCCAATTCTATCGATTTCAGTGCGGTGACGACGGGAATCTGCGGCTTGGCGCCGCGATTCCCGGCATTTTGACGTGCCAGCATGTCCAATTTGCGGATTCCGTCCGCGGCCCCGTCGCTGGCGTGGATCAGGACCTCGACCGTGCCTTCCCGAAGGGCGCTTTCGACCTTGCCGAAGCCGGCCACGACCTGGCCCGCCTTGGCGGCGATCCCAAGGGCTTCCGTCACGCTCCGGACCAGGAGCGCCTCGATATCGTCGGGAAGCGTCGGAGGGGTGCGCAGCTCGCGCTTGAAGGCTTTCCTAAATTGGTGACGCCGCACGGCTTCCGCAACCACCTGCCGCGAGGCGGTGATCCACATGCCGCGTCCGGGCAGCTTGCGCTTGAGATCGGGAACTATGTCGCCTTGCGGCGAGACGACGAAGCGGATCAGCTCGTCGATCGGCCGGACCTCGCGGCTGACCGCGCACATCCGCATGGTCGCGGACCTTTCGGTCCGCGGCCCATGGTCGAGTTCGCTGTCAGTGCTGGCGAGCATCCGGGCGACATCCTCCTTGCCCTTAAGCCGGCTGATCTTCAGTCGCCTCGGCCTCTTCGGGCTTGGCGAGATCGGCCTCGGTGATCCAGCCGGCCTTGACGCGGGCCTGCATGATCATCGCTTCGGCGTCGTCACGGCTGATGTCGATACCGTCGAGCGCACCCGGATATTTGGTGGATTCGCCACCTTCCTTGCGCTCGGTCCAGCCGACCAGGTCGTCAGTGGCGCAGCCGGCGAGGTCGTCGACGGTCTTGATGTCGTTCTCGCCGAATTTGACCAGCATCTTGGAGGTGACGCCGGGCACGTCCTTGAGGGCATCCTCGACGCCGAGTTCCTTGCGCCGCGCCTCGATCTCGGCTTCCTGCTGCTCGAGATATTCGCGCGCGCGGTTCTGCAACTCCTGCGCGGTCTCCTCGTCGAAGCCCTCGATGCCGGCGAGCTCCTTGAGGTCCACCATGGCGAGCTCCTCGACCGAGGTGAAGCCTTCGGACGCCAGCAGCTGGCCGACCACTTCGTCGACGTTGAGCGATTCCATGAAGACGCGGGTGGAGTTCTCGAAATCGGCCTGGCGGCGCTCCGATTCCTCCTGCTCGGTCAGGATGTCGATATCCCAGCCGGTGAGCTGCGAGGCCAGACGCACATTCTGGCCGCGGCGGCCGATCGCCAGCGAGAGCTGGTTGTTGGTGTCGGGCACGACGACCTCGATGCGCTCGCGGTCCTCGTCGATGACGACCTTGGAGACTTCCGCCGGCGCCAGCGCGTTGACCACAAAGGTCGCGATGTCGGGCGACCAGGGAATGATGTCGATCTTCTCGCCCTGCAATTCGTTCACCACCGCCTGCACGCGCGAGCCGCGCATACCGACGCAGGCGCCGACCGGATCCACCGAGGAATCGCGGGAAATCACGCCGATTTTCGCGCGTGAGCCCGGATCGCGGGCCACCGCCTTGATCTCGACGATGCCGTCATAGATCTCCGGCACTTCCTGCGCGAACAGTTTCGCCATGAACTGCGGATGCGTGCGGGAGAGGAAGATCTGCGGACCTCGCGTCTCGCGGCGGACGTCGAAGATATAGGCGCGGACACGGTCGCCGTTGCGGAAGACTTCGCGCGGCAGCATCTCGTCGCGGCGGATGATCGCCTCGCCGCGGCCGAGATCGACGATCACGCTGCCATATTCGACGCGCTTGACGACGCCGTTGACGATGTCGCCGATGCGGTCCTTGAATTCCTGATTTTGCCGGTCGCGCTCGGCCTCGCGCACCTTCTGCACGATCACCTGCTTGGCCGATTGCGCGGCGATGCGGCCATATTC
>JAFAEZ010000003.1 GCA_023423775.1 Pseudomonadota bacterium | reverse complement strand
GTCGAGATGTCGGTGTGGCCGAGCAGGGTCTGCACGATGCGTAAGTCCGCGCCGTTGTGCAGCAGGTGGCTGGCAAAGGCGTGGCGCAGCACATGCGGGGAGACCAGGCGGGCCTGAAGCCCGGAGGCGACCGCGAGCTCCTTCAGGTCGCGGGCAAAATGCTGCCGCGTCAGATGCCCGCTCTCGCCGAACGAGGGAAACAGCCATTTCGACGCCGCCACGCTGTTCTTCTTCTCGGCCTTTGCAGCCTCCGTCGCGGCGAGATAGTCGGCCATCGCCTGCCGCGAGGCGTCGTTGAGCGGCACCAGGCGTTCCTTGTTGCCCTTGCCGCGCACCACGATCATGCGGGCATCGCGCTTGGCCGCCGAGCGTGGCAGTGCCACCAGCTCGGAGACGCGCAAGCCGGTGGCGTAGAGCACCTCGAGCAGGCAATAGAGCCGCAAGGCGCGGAGCCGTTTCGACGGCGATGCATCCTGCGCCTCGCTCAATTCCTTGGCGCGGCGGAGCATGCGGTCGACATCGGCGATCGACAGGACCTTCGGCAGGCCGCGGCCGCGCTTGGGCCCGGACAGGATCGCCGCGGGATCGTCGGTCCTGATCCGCTCGTTCAGGAGAAAGCGATAGAGATGCCGCATCGCCGACAGGCGGCGGGCGACGCTGGTGGACTTGAAGCCGCGCGCATCGAGATCGGCGAGATAGTCGCGGAGCGTCTGGGTCTCCGCATCCGCAAAATTGTGGCCGACCCGGCCCAGAAATTCCGAGAAATCGGTGAGGTCGCGGCGGTAGGCGTCGAGCGTGTTGGGCCCGGCGCCCTGTTCCGCCGCGAGCATGTCGAGGAACAGACCGGTGAGCTTGGTGTCGGAGGGCTTGGTGGGCATGCCCTGAAGCCTAGCGCCTATTTCTTGAGAAACTTGTCAGGCGGGATCGTCACCGTCATTTCCCGCGGCTTCGGAGTGACGAAGTTCGCCAGCGCGAAGAGCACGCCATAGACGATGCCGGCGATCACGGCGACGACCGTCAGGAAGCGGAACAGGCTCGGCATCGGGAAAGGTCTCGGGGCGTGGCAAATTAACCAATGAAATCATCCAACATGTTCGCCGTTTCGTGGCAAGAGTCCTCTGGCGAGGGCCCCGTTGGGGTCGTATAGGTGGCCAAAGCATGCCGCCCAGGCGGCAGATCGAGCGAGATCCAGTCGAGCGAGACATGTCCGACGCCGCGTTGCCGCTATCCG
Organism: Pseudomonadota bacterium; assembly: GCA_023423775.1. Classification (GTDB taxonomy): domain Bacteria; phylum Pseudomonadota; class Alphaproteobacteria; order Sphingomonadales; family Sphingomonadaceae; genus Allosphingosinicella. The sequence continues at coordinate 1,316 of JAFAEZ010000003.1, read as the reverse complement.
GTTCGCCTGAGGCCGACATCCTGTCGGCTCTCGGGGCGCGCTCGGTCGTGCTCGTCGGCATGATGGGGGTGGGCAAATCCACCATCGGCCGCCGCATGGCGGCGCGGCTTAAGCTGCCCTTCGTCGATGCCGACACCGAGATCGAGGCGGCGGCCGGCATGACCATACCGGAAATCTTCGAGCGCCATGGCGAGCCGCATTTCCGCGACGGCGAGGCCCGCGTGATCGCGCGGCTGCTGGACGGCGGCCCGATCGTGCTCGCGACCGGCGGCGGCGCCTTCATGCGCGAGGAGACCCGCGCGCGCATCGCCGCGAAAGCGGTCTCGCTCTGGCTCAAGGCGGACCACGACGTCATCATGCGCCGGGTGCGGCGCCGTGCCGATCGCCCGCTGCTCCAGACGGCCGATCCCGAGGGGACCGTGACGCGTCTGCTCACCGAGCGCGAGCCGGTCTATCGCCATGCCGACCTCACCATCGCCTCGCGCGACGTGCCGCACGACAAGATCGTCGAGGAATGCATCGAGACGCTGCACGCCCATCTCTGCGGCGAACCACCTGTCGACGTTGCGAGTGCCGTACGATGACTGCGCCGTTGAAACATTCCGATCCCGTGAACGTGGACGTCGCCCTTGGCGACCGCGCCTATGACATCGTCATCGGCCGCGGCGTGCTGGCCTCGCTCGGCGAGCGCGTCGCGCGCCTCCGTCCGGGCGTGCGCACGGCGATCGTGACGGACCGCACCGTTGCAAAACACTGGCTCGGGCCCACCGAGGCATCGCTCGCCGCCGCCGGCATTCCGACGTCGCGCATCGTGGTCGAGGAGGGCGAGATCTCCAAGACCTATGCCGGCCTGGAGAAGGTCAGCGAGGCCCTGATCGCCGCCAAGATCGAGCGCAACGATCTCGTCATCGCGCTCGGCGGCGGTGTGGTCGGCGACCTCGCCGGCTTTGCGGCAGCGATCCTGCGCCGCGGCGTCGATTTCGTGCAGGTGCCGACCTCGCTGCTGGCGCAGGTCGATTCCTCCGTCGGTGGCAAGACCGGCATCAATTCGCCGCAGGGCAAGAACCTGCTCGGCGCCTTCCACCAGCCGGTGCTGGTCATCGCCGACACCGCCGTGCTCGACACCCTGTCGCCGCGGCAATTCCGCGCCGGCTATGCCGAGGTCGCCAAATACGGCGTGCTCGGCGACGAGGCCTTCTTCGCCTGGCTGGAGAAGAACCATGCCGACATCTTCAAGGGTGGCGCGGCGCGCGAGCACGCGATCGCGACCTCCTGCCGCGCCAAGGCCGGTGTCGTCGCGCGCCGCCCCCGCCCGA